>JAAEOP010000088.1 GCA_024223125.1 Chloroflexota bacterium | reverse complement strand
GATAACCGCCGGTAGCATAGATGATAGTCGGTCGGCCAGTGTAACCACGAGCTAACTTGATTGCCATATCAATCGCCTCACCGCCAGACACGCCAAAGATGACCCGGTTGATGTCGCCGGGAGACAGGTCGGCCAGCTGCTGCCCCAACAAAGCACGGGCTTCACTAACAAGATGGTGGTTGCCGATGTCCAGTTCGGCCAAAGCTTCTTGCAGGGCGGCAATAATGCGCGGGTTACGATGACCCAAATTGAAAACGCCGCCGTTACTGTGGCAGTTGATGAGCCGACGGCCGTCTACATCCCACATATATATCCCTTCCCGCTTGCCCATGACAAAGTTAATGCCCGCCTGCGTGTAGAAGTCTACTTTACCGCTGGAGACATGGGCGGCAAAATGGTTGGTAATGGTTTTTTTTGGTAATTGATTTATTAGTGACATGATCTTCTCCTAAAGGAATAATGAATTGTGAATAATTAATAATGAATTGTGAAGTGAGGATTCATTCACCATTCACAATTCATTATTTTCCTGATTATCAACAATTAATTGTCGATCTTGGTGTGTAAGCTACCGTTGTACTTTTCCGGGCAAAATGTAGGGATACGGCCGTCTCAACAATCGAGTCTGGAGCGTCCGATCCAAGCGTCGCATGGCCGCATAAATTGCCCATATCCTTTTATCTTCACGGTAATAATCGCGTACCGCATCTTCTGATAATGGTGAAATATTGTGCCCGGCCATCTCGTGAGTAAAAAAGCGAGTAGCTGTCACGATGAAATCTGGTATCAGATGGGGCATTTGCTCTTTATACAAATTGGCCAGCAAATCATTCGACACCAGATGCAGATCATAATATCGGTTGACAACATCGCTCAAAAACAACCATCTCAATAACCAGCGCAAAAAGGAGGGGGCAGAGCGTAAAAACAGTTCCGAATCGAGCTGCTCTACACCGTTGACACGAAAGAGTGGCGTACTGGTATCCACGTAAAGCAGTTTTGTGTCTGGGTTGATGTCTGGCTGTTCAGGGTCAAAATCAGCAATAGCCCAATTGGAGATTTGACCATCCAACCCTACCTGAAATTGGTCTTGCGCTTGGTTGAATGTCCACACTTTTTGGAACTGCCGTAACACTTGAGTGAAGAAACGGTCGGCTTCATCTGGAGAGAGGTTTCCCACTGCTTTATTGGCCAGCGCGGCCGCCGCTATTTTTTGTTGAATGATGTAGAAGATGGGACGGTCGTCGTCATTCTCAAGCGCCACATACCCCTGAACCGGCAGATGAATACCAACCTCTTCTTCTAATAAGGTGTGATATTGATCGTAGACTGCCAGATATTCAGTTAGTTCAGCGGCCGTTTCAAAAATAGACATCCG
>JAAEOP010000087.1 GCA_024223125.1 Chloroflexota bacterium | reverse complement strand
CCGTCTTCCAATCCTACCACCGACCCATCTACCAATTTCGCCTTGTACCGAATCTTGATTTGTACCGGAATCGGTTCACGGGGAACTTCTCCATTTATCCAATTGACATTCTGCGCCGTTAATGCTTGTCGCCTCACTGCTTCTCTTGTGCCTACGACTAGCGCATTACGGCCGACATCCTTACGAATAACAAAAACTGGCTGACCGGCGTTAATGCCCAATCCCTTACGCTGGCCGATGGTGTAAAATGGGAGGCCATTGTGCTGCCCCAATTCCTGCCCTGCACTGTTGACAATAGGGCCGGTACGAGCTGCTTTGTCGCTGTACTCCCTTAAAAAGCGACGGTAATCACCATCCCCCAAAAAGCATAAATCCTGGCTCTCATCTTTGCTGGCCACGGGGAGACCAAACTTACGCGCCAACTCCCGCACTTCGGTTTTGGTATAAGCCCCGACGGGAAACAACAGATGGGCCAGATGTTCCTGAGTGAGCATGTGCAAGACATAGGATTGGTCTTTGTGGACATCTTTTGCCTGACGCAGTTCATACCCATGTGGTGTATGAACCACTTGAGCATAATGGCCGGTTGCCAGATATTGAGCGTCCAGAGTTAGGGCGCGTTCCAACAAATAGGTGAAACGAATCTGGCGGTTACATTCGATGCAGGGGTTGGGGGTACGGCCGAGTTCATGCTCATCAATAAAAAACTGGACAATGGTCTGGCGAAAATAATCTTGTACATCTACCACGTAAAAAGGGATGTTCAACAGGCCGGCCACACGGCGAGCGTCGGCCATCTGGTCGGGGGTGCAGCAGCGGTTGAGGGGAGCCTTGTTGCCTGCGGCCGGTTCGCTCCACAGCCGCATCATCATGCCGATGACTTTGTAACCTTGTTCTACCAGCAGGGCGGCCGTTACGGAACTGTCTACGCCGCCGCTCATAGCTACGACGACACGGCCGTTGTTTGTCATATCATTCATCATTTCTACTTTTCTATGTAACCATCCAGCGAAGCTTCGCCTCATTCCCCAAGATGCCCGGCACTTATAAACGAGTGTGCTACTCAAGTAGACTTGGTAATGAAGTGCCGGGCACCTGAATGGTTACTTTTCTATTTTAGCCGGCATCAGACAAAGTTTGGTTGAATTGGCGTAATTGGGTAATGACGACGGGCAAGGTTTGAATAGTAGCTTCCACATCATCCAGGGTGTTTTGGGTGCCAACGGTGAAGCGCAGGCCGCCGGTTGTCCATTCATCGCTCAGACCGATGGCTTGTAGGATGGGCGAGGGTTTGGGATTACCTGTTTTACAGGCGGAGCCGCTGCTGGCGCTAATGCCGGCCATGTCCAGGTGCATGAGTAAATCGTTGCCGCTGAGGTGACGCAGGGCAAAGCTGGCGTTATAGGGCAGCCTTTCCGTGGGATGGCCGGTGAGAACAATCTGGTCATCGGGCACATTTTTCAGGATGCCTGTGATGAGACGGTCGCGCAGTGCACTGTAATGAGCCACGTTTTGTTCCCGGTTTTGTTGCACCAGAGCAAATGCTTTGGCTGCGCCCACGGCAAAAGCGACGTTGACTGTACCAGAACGACGGCCGTCTTCCTGTCCACCCCCCGTCAATGAAGAAAGTAAGCGGATACCATCTTTCACATATAAAATGCCTACTCCTTTGGGGCCGTAAAACTTATGCGGGGCAATAGAGAGCAAATCTATAGGCATGTCGGTCAGATTCCAGGGGGTGATGGCGGCCGCTTGCACAGCGTCAGTATGAAAAAGAATACCCTGTTCGCGGGCAATGGCTCCGATTTCTTGAATGGGCTGCATAGCTCCGATTTCATTGTTGGCGGCCATGATGCTGATGAGGGCGGTGTCGGGGCGGATGGCTGCCTTTACGTCGTGGGGATGAACACGGCCGTACCCATCCACCGGCAATATTGTCACTTCAAAATCGAAAAAGTCGTGCAGTTGCACGGCCGTTTCCAATACCGCCTCATGTTCAATACAACTGGTAATGAGATGGTTGCCGCCTCCTTCTGCCCGTGCCTGCCACATAATCCCCCGGACCGCTAAATTATCACTTTCCGACCCGCAGCCGGTGAAGATGATTTCTTGGGGTTGGGCATGCAATAGGTCGGCAATGGTACGGCGGGCTTCTTCCAGACCAAATCCGGCGGCACGGCCGTGATCATGAGCCGAAGACGGATTGCCATAATGCTCCGTCCAATAAGGGATCATTGCATCAATAACTTGGGGATGAACCGGCGTCGAAGCGCCGTGATCGAGGTAAATTTGTTTTTTCATATTGCGTATCCCGTATGGCGTATCTAGCTCCCAACGGAATACGGAACACACCACACGTTACTCTTCGGTTATCGGCAGCCTGACAGTGATACTGGTTCCTTTCCCTTCCACACTGTTCACACTGATATCGCCATTATAGTTCTCGACTGCTTCTTTGACCATGTACAGGCCCAGACCGGTGCCGGCGATGCCTCGTTCTACGGCCGTTTGCGCTCTAAAAAATCGGCCGAATAAATTAGGCATCGCCTCTTCCGGTATGCCAATCCCGTTATCTTTAATCTTCACCAGGATAGAGTGATTTTCATTCCAGACATCTACCCGCACCGTACCCGACATTGTAAATTTAATCGCATTGTCAATTAGATTCTTAAAGATGAGATAGAAAGTTTCCTGGCCACCCAATACCGGCGGCAGGTCTGACTGCACTTTTTGGCGGAAGGTCAACCCTTTTTCTGAAGCCCGGTCTGCCAGAGGGGGCAGCATATCTTCAAAAATAGGGTTCAGACGTATCGGTTCGGCGTTGCGTTGGAATTCGCCTGTTTCCATCTTAGCCAATTCCAACATTTGCCGCACCAGCTTTTGCAGACGATCACTTTCGCGTTCAATGACTCCCAGAAAACGATCCGCTTTTTCTTTTTGTTGGGCTTTGCCTTCCCGCAACAGCCGAGCATACATTAAGATGGTGGCCAACGGGGTGCGTAGTTCATGGATGATACCGTGAAAAAAGTCATCCCGCATCCGTTCCACTTCCCGAATCTGGCGCAGGTCGCTAAAGACAAAAATCATCTCCTTAATGTTGCCATCCCTATTATAAATGGGAGCGCCGCTTACCAGAATGGGAATTGTTTTGTTTCCGTTCTGGTAAAGATTGGTTGCCAACTGGGGATATTCGTCATCTGAATCTTGGACGCGCTGCATAAAGTCAATCAGATTGCCGGAAGAAAAACGAATAATTTTCGCGGCCGGTTGCCCAATGAGCGTGTCTAAATCTTGCAGCAGAAAAGTGAGCAAGGCTTCGTTGGCATGGCTAATGAAGCCTTCGGCGTTAATGGTTAACATGCCTTCAGACATGTTGGCAAAGATGGTCTCGATGCGCTGTTTCTCGGCCAATACTTCAGAATGCAAGTTGGCGTTTTCAAGCGCTGCGGCTAGGGGGCTGCCAATGGCTTGCAGCAGGCGTAGATCATTTTCCATGAAATCACCGCCCTGTTTGTTAATGGCTTGCAGGACGCCAATAACCCGATCTTCAATTTGTAGGGGAATACATATCATGGAGTCAGTGTGGAAACCGGAGCGGTGGTCTGAACCAGAGTAGAAGCGTTTATCGGCATATACATCATTGATGATAAGCGGGTGGCGATGTTCGGCCACCCAACCGGCAATACCTTTGCCTTTTTTCAAACGAAGGGGGGGTAAATCTTTGAAGAGATCTCCTAAAAGCATATCTATAAAAATGATTTCGCCGCTAGGTTGGTCTATTAAGCCGACGGAGACGGAGCCGACGTTGAGGGTACGGCGCACAGACCCCATGAGTTGGTTGTAGATATTTTGTAAGCTCAGTGTAGAAGTCAGGGCAAAGCTGATATCTGACATGACGGCAAACTCAATATCCTGACGATGAACGGTATGACGCAAAGATGCCCGATCCAGGTTGATGGTGATGAAGGTGGCTAGTAACTCCATATTTTCCAGGTTAAGCGGGCAGTTTACCTCGGGATCAATCAAGCAAAGGATGCCGGTTGGGGATAGGGGGTTGTAGTCCCCTTTGGCGGGTAAGGGGACGGCTAACACTATTTCACGAGGAAGCTGCCATAAGGCGCTTTGGATGAGTTCGCTAGGAGGACGGTTGAATTTTTCCTGGAAATGAGGTTGCCCTTTTTCTATCATGGGACCAAAACTGGCGTTGGCATTATCCCAGCGAGCCTGCTCTATCTGACCGTCTTTGTCACAAATCCACACGTCGAAATATTTTTCAAAGGGGTCACTGAGGGCGACGACGGCCGTGACCTGACTATAAATGGCCATTTCATGAGCCACAACTGCACAAACTCCGTGAGCATCAAAGATGCTGGCAAGTTCGGTTGTAAGATTTTGCCACAATGTATGAATATGGTGTATGTCGGGAGCGATCAAAGCATTTCTCATATTTAGAAGATTTATAACTGGGGCGGCCGTAGAAGGCAAGAGGACAAGGGTACGGAGTACCGGGATAACAGGACGTGAACTGTGAGCCGTGTTCTGTGTTCCGTATACGGATTACGAAAACACGAGCTTTTCGTGAGGTTTGTCTGGAAAATTGCTTATCTTTTGTCATGATATGTTGTTGCTTGCTCTGGGTTGGTTCTGTATAGTTTCTATTGGTTTTATTATTATTGATCGATACAAATCTCCACATGATTAGTTGGTTAATGTTAAAGGAGTACACATGAGTTACATTGAATCAGTACGGGCGCGTGAGGTTTTGGATTCACGTGGTAATCCGACGGTAGAAGTGGAAGTGCAGTTGTTTGATGGCGGTTACGGCCGTGCCATTGTCCCTTCTGGCGCCTCAACCGGCATCCATGAAGCATGGGAAAAACGGGACGGTGACAAGGGACGGTATTTGGGCAAGGGGGTGCTGGAAGCGGTTGCGGCCGTGAACGAAACCATCGCCGAAGAGTTGATCGGTTGGGATGCTGTGGATCAAGTTGGTATTGATAAACTGATGTTGGATTTGGACGGCAGCGAAAACAAAAGTAGCCTGGGAGCCAATGCCATCTTGGGCGTTTCTCTGGCAGTAGCTCACGCCGTGGCCGACAGTCTGGAAATGCCCCTGTATCGTTATCTGGGCGGGGTGTCGGCGCGTACCTTGCCAGTGCCGATGATGAATATTATGAATGGCGGAACCCATGCACCTGGCGGGGCGGATATGCAGGAATTTATGGTGATGCCGGTGGGCGCGCCCACATTTCGGGAAGGATTGCGCTGGGGTGTCGAGATTTATCACAGTTTGAAAGCCGTTCTCCAGAGCAAAGGGCAGCGCACATTGGTTGGGGATGAAGGTGGATTTGCGCCCCAGGTTTCGGCCAACAGTGAAGCTTTTGACCTCATCATGGAAGCGATTGAAAAAGCGGGCTACAAACCGGGCGAAGATATTATGCTGGCCATGGATCCTGCTTCTTCCGAATTTTATAAAGATGGCAAATATCATCTGAAAGCCGAAGGTAAGGTGTTAACCGGGGCGGAGATGGTGGATTTGTACGCGGAATGGGTAGACACATATCCTATCATTTCCATTGAAGATGGTTTGCAGGAAGATGATTGGGATAGCTGGCAGTTGATGATGCAGCGATTAGGGGACAAAGTGCAGATTGTAGGTGATGATTTGCTGGTAACCAATGTGAAGCGTATTCAAACGGCCGTTGATCTTAAAGCGGCTAATAGTTTGTTGTGTAAAGTGAATCAGATTGGTTCGTTGACAGAATCTATTACGGCCGTGAACATGGTGCATTTGAATGGCTGGACGGCCGTTGTGTCCCATCGCAGTGGTGAAACGGAAGATGCTACCATTGCCGATCTGTCGGTGGCTTTGAATGCGGGACAGATCAAAACAGGCGCGCCGGCTCGCAGTGATCGGGTTGCCAAATATAACCAGCTTTTACGCATCGAAGATGAATTGGGAGACAATGCAGTTTATCCAGGCTTAAAGGCGTTTACCAATCTTCGTTAGGTGCAAATCCTGTAAAATTCGTTAAACTTGAAAACCGGGTTTTGGTGGCGCAGATTTGGCCCAAAGGCTCGGTTTTTTTGACGTTAACACAAATCTAACCCTATCGGCTTACACTTCTGACCTGTTACATAATTACAATTGACTACATATAAGGAAGAGACCCATGATAAGACTCGAAGACGAACCCACAGAAAACGAAGAAAGGAAAGAAAAACAACCCAGTCCTTTTGAGCGTTTGATGGAAACGCGCACAGTGACTATTTTTGGCGAGATTAACATGAAAATGGCCCAAGAAGTAACTCAGAAGCTATTGCTTTTAGCGGCCGATTCTGATGAACTGGTTAAAATATTTATTAACTCTCCCGGCGGCCATGTGGAATCTGGCGATACGATTTTTGACATGATTCGTTTTATCAAACCAGACGTGAAGGTGATTGGGACTGGCTGGGTGGCCAGCGCCGGAGCGCTTATTTTTGCGGCGGTCGATACGGAAAACAGATTGAGTTTGCCCAATACTCGTTTCTTGCTGCACCAGCCGGCAGGGGGAGCTATGGGGCAGGCTTCTGATATTGCCATTGAAGCCAGTGAAATTATTAAGATGCGCCGCCGCCTGAATCAAATTTTTGCTGACCAGACCGGCCAATCATTGGAAAAGGTGGAAAAGGATACGGATCGTAATTTCTGGATGTCGGCGTCTGAGGCAGTGGATTATGGTCTGGTGGGGAAGATCATCGAATCAGTAGATGAGATTGAATAGATGTCTATTCAACAAATATTTCCACTCGCTCGCTGCTGTCTTCATCGGTGACATCTAGCACTTTGCCTTGTTTGCCACTGCGGACAGCTTCCATCAGTTCTTCAAAATTCACATTGTCCATTTCGGGAGCAAAGCGGGCGCCCATCTTCAAGCCAACATTGACCAGGCCGAAAGGAATATTGACGTTGACTTTATTACGGCCGCTGCCCATATCGGTCACACGGACGCGGAACCAGCGAGGGTTGCTGGCCCCTCTAAGCGGTTCTTGAGCGGATTGTGTTTTATCTTTGAGGGCGCTTAACAATTCTGCACCTTCGGCAGCGCTAATTTTGCCCTCTTCAATCATTTTTAAGATTTGCATACGTTCTTCGGTAGTAGCCATCTGTATTGTTCCTTTAGAGGTGTGATGCACTTAATCCGACTACCAAAATATGAAGTGCGTCGCACCTTAGCAGTTACCCTTTGGTAATCACAAATCCAGGCGCATATGAGTCAGGGAGCGTCTGGGATTAAAGTTTGCTTCGCGTAACAGGTCGCTGGTTAGTTTGTCGCCAGCGGGATGGTCCAGGCGGATGTTTCGCCGGGGCATGTTTTGAAGACGTAGAATTAATTTGGCTGTTAACGGCCGTTCCAATTGTCCGCGCCAGGCGGGATGAATACGCAGCAGGGCATAATGTGATTGGCCCCATTCACTGAGAATACTAAACATACCGGTTAACTGGTTTTGGGCATCATTGGTGACCCAGGTTTTGCTGTGACGGCCGTTGATAAAATTAGCGATACGATTCCACATTGTCAATTTATATGTATCTGGTTTTAGTTGTTCCGGCCAGTTTAGATCAGGATGTAGGCAAGCGCGATCTAATTCAAATGCTTTAGGCCACTCATTGCCTCGTAAATCTCGTATACGAGGTAAAGACGGCTCATCGGCCAGGGGGCGCAGCCGGGCAATTGTGGCGTGCCAGGTTGTCACGCTGCCCAAAACCTGGTAATTGAGTGATTTGTAAAGGTTTATGGCTGAGGTGTTGTCTTGGACAACCTGTAACAAAATCTGACTGCCCTTTCTCGCTTCTACCATCTGGCTGACCTGCTGCATCAGGTTGCGGGCGATGCCTTGCCGCCGGTAGTCGGGGTGTACGGCTACATTGACAACCAGATACCGTCCTGGGGTTTTGGTGGTTAGGATGGTGACGTTGCCGACGATACGGCCGTTGTCTTCCCACACAAACCCTAAAGCCATTCTACTGGTAGCCGGGTTGAGCCGCATGAGGAAGGCCGGTCCCTGACTGGCGCGAGCGGTTTGGGAAAGCATTCGCTGTCCATCGGCGTCCAGGGAATTACCAAATACCATTTCCAGCAGTTTTAATACCTGGGGTATGTCCCGGTTCAGGTTGATGGGGCGCAGTCCATTTTTGTGGGATCGATCTTGAAGCGGCGCTGAAATAATCATATTGGGTTTGGTAGCTAGAAAAAAGCCTGCCATTTCATCTTTCTTAGATATTGTCCCCAATTTTACACCTTCCGGGTTATAAGTTACAAGTTGCAAGTAACAGGTTTCAAGTATTTACTCCACTTGCATACTTGCCACTTGCATACTTGCTACTTTTCTAACGCTTTCAACAAGATGACAGCTTCATCAGGTGTGATTTTGCCTTGCTCTACCATTTTTAGAATTTTTACTTGCTCTTCTGGTGTGGCTTTGGGGGTCGGTTTGGCTGGTGGGGGTGGAGGAGGCGTGCGGCCGTAATTGGCTGATCGAGCGGCTTGTTTTTCGGCTCGTTTACGGGCGCGTTCGGCGGCACGTTCCGCTTTAGCGGCCGCTTGCTCTGCTGTATGGGCTACTTTGCGGGATATGTTTTCGGTAAAGTCTGGGCCAAAATTTGTTTCAATATGGGCTGTTACTCGGGCAATCTGTTCATTGACTTGGGCGCTGATTTGTTCACCCAAATTTGCAAAATCAAAATCAAAACCGAACATTTCTTCGTTCATGGACTCATTCTCCCAACGTGAATCTATAACCCGGCCTTCTTTTAAGATAAAGCGGCCGCCGGCTGTAAATTCCACATTTGTTTCGCCATCTCCCAGGCGACCAGTCAGGGTGTTATCTATTTCCAATTCCTTGTCCAGCCGGACATGGTTGTTAATACGGGTTGCATGGGCTGTAAAATTGAGTGGGCTGTCTACCGGCCAGCGTACAATAATATCTCCCTGCGCGGCAAAGGTGTGTTCGGTGGCGCTCAGACCGCCGCGTAGGCGGATATCTCCTTGTACGTTGTTAACTTGTGTGCGGCCGCCCAGGTTTCGTAGAATTACATCCCGCTGGCATTGGTCAATGGTGACGGCGCCATTAACAGAACGGAGGCTGATGTCGCCCTGGCTGGCGGCAATATGCACGTCGCCATCTACTACTTTGGCAGAAATGTCTCCGGCGATTGTTTGCAGGGTGATGTTATTGGTGCGGCGTAGGATAGCATCACCATGAATTATGGTGGCGCTCAAGCCATCATTTAGGTTTTTGGCGGATAGGTCACTGTGAATCGTGTTGATTTTAACATGACCCAGACCATTCAACACGGCGTCGCCATGAATGTCACCCAGACTGATGTCGCCGCTGATATTTCTGATGACAAGGTCGCTGCTGGCAGTTTCTATGGCCAGGTCGGCGGCGGCAGGGAGCAGCAGTTTTAGGTCGCCGCTGCTGCTGATGGTGAAGCCCATTTTGGTTTCATCTACCTGAAAGTTGTCCCCTTTGAGGTGTACGGCCGCTTCCATTCCTGCCTGTATTACCAAATCGCCATCACAACGAGTAATGCTGACTTGGGGTGTTTTTGTGGTAAAGATTTTTTCTTCAGACATAATCATTTCCTTAGACCTGCGAGGTTTGCGACCGGAGGCCACTCAAAATCTCGCTGGTCTTAGTAATTACCTTCAATCAATAAATACCTGGACGTGTTCGCCACCTTCTTCATCTTGCACATCTACTAATACACCGGATTCTGTCTCGTACATCATGCTCTCGAGATCGTTCCAGTCAAGGTCATTGAGTTCGGGTGAAAAACGGCCGCCAATTTTGAGACCAAATTTCACGATGCCGATAGGGACGTTGACGGTCACTTTGCTGCGGCCGGATTCGAGATCACGGACACGGACGTGGAGCCAGGATGCTTTCTTGGAGTTGACGGCCGTTTCTTTTTTGAGGACTTTGATTGTGTCTTCCGGGGAAGAATCATCACTATCAATTTCAACCTCTTTTCCTACACCACTCAACAAATCGGCCGCTTCCGTGGCGCTGATTTTGCCATTGGCTAATAGATCTAGAATTTCCTTATGACTTGTGGACATGAGATTTCTCCATGGGGCGACTTTCATATTGCGCCGATAGGGGACAGTAGAAAATGCGCCGTGTTGGGGTTAGGTGAGACGCACTTACAAAGTGCGTCTCACCTGGGGATGTGAATTACCCACCCCGTAATATTTTCATTCCTTCTTCGGCCGATAATGCACCCGTGCTTATTTGGTCTAGAACTTCACGCCGAGCTTCTGCGGATGCTTCTTCCGGTTCTGGTTCGCCTACTTCAAAGCCCATCGCTCTGATAACTTCTAATAGGCGGCTGCGGACGGCCGGATAAGAAAGACCGATTTCTTGCTCTACGCGGTTGATTTTACCTTCGCACTTGATGAATGTTTCTACAAAATCTAATTGTTCTGGCGAGAGATGGTACATGCGACCTAACGTGAAGTGCCCTTCGATGCCGGTGTCGCAGTGGCGGCAGTGGAGGCGGGTGACGTGTAAGGTTTCGCTGCAAATGGGACATTGACCAATAACGGGATTCATAAATATTCCTTTTTGTGAATTTTAATCTATATATTGTAAATATTTACAGTCAAGTGAGAAAAATTTCAATATGTCAAGATATTAGTTGAGAAAATCAATATTGTCAACTGTTTTCTTGAAATAGAGTGCGCGGAAGTTTTGTTGATGTCTCGAAAATCCCCGGCGCTTAGCTATACTGGAAATTGAGAGGAGTGCCGGGGACTTGTTAACAAGAACGCCGCGTATCCCTTGAAATAAGCCTGGAAACGTAATTGATGCAAATTGTATTTGGTGGCTTAATCGGCGCTGGTGGGGGGGGTAAAGGGGGTGTGACGGCCGTCAATGTGTTCGCGCAGGGTGAGCAGCGCCACGTAGCCCAGGCCGGAGGCACAAACAACCAGGAAGAAGATGGGGCCAAGATTGTGGCGCTTGATGGCGATGAATATGCCTAACAGTGCATAGAGCGCCAGGAACAGTTCGACCAGGAGAATGCTGTCATAGGGGAGGGTATAGCCGGGGTGGTGGCTGAAAGGGACATTTTTGGGGGTGCGGATGAAGGGGTGATGACGGCCGACGCCAGCCTGAAAGATCGCTCGTGAATTGGTGGGCGCCAGACCAATCGCAATTAACATTAACGTTGGAAAATGACGCAGCCGCCGTACCCAGTCTTGATAAAGTACCTGTTGACCGAAAATAAAGAGGAGTGGTTGCCCCAAACTGGCCAGAGTAAACAACCAAATCCAGGCCGGAACTTGATAATCTAGCCAGATGAGGAGCGGTTGCAGTAGCAAAAGGAGAATAACTAATATATGTGTAGCATAGGCGGACATGGTCAGGATGGCGTACAGTCGGGCGGAAATGGTTTGTTCATGGGTGCTTAAAATAGGCCAGATATATTTCCGTAGGCATTGGAAAGAGCCTTTGGCCCAACGTGCTTGTTGATTTTTGTAAGCGGCCATGGAGATTGGAATTTCGGCCGGGGCAACGACATCGTTTAAGAAGCGAAATTGCCAACCCTTAAGCAGGGCGCGGGTGCTGAGGCATAAATCTTCACAGACAGTATCATCTTGCCAGCCGCCGGATGTTTCTAAGCAGGCACGCCGCCAGACGCCGCCGGCGCCGTTGAATTTGGGGAACAGGTTGGCGCGATGGCGCACAGTTTGTTCCATGACAAAATGTTTGTCTAGGGCAATAGCCTGGGCAGCGGTGAGGGCGGATTCGCTGTCGTTGAGATGGCCCCAGCGAGTTTGGATCATGCCTAGACGGCCGTCAGCCAAAAAGTGGGGAATGGTTTGTTGTAAAAAGTCAGGCTGTGGTTGGAAGTCTGCATCAAAAATGACGATGTATTCTCCGCGGGCTGAGGGAAGGGCATTGGCTAAAGCACCCGCTTTGTAACCAGTACGCTGTTGCCGGTGTACGAGAGAAATATCTACCCCATTCCTTTTATTATGGTGGGCAGCCAGATGCTGTGCTTTGGTTGTGGTGGCGTCGGTCGAATCATCTACGATCTGAATTTGTAGGCGGTGGCGAGGGTAATCTTGGGCAACGGCCGCTTGAATTAAACGCTCAATAACAAATTGTTCATTGTAAATGGGTAGTTGGATGGTAACGGGTGGGGGATCAGGTGGAAGAGGCGGGCTGGGAAACGTATCGTGGCGGCGGCGCCAATATTGCCCAAAGGTATACAAGCCGAGAATGCCGTAGACGGAGAGGGCCGCCACACTGAGCCAGTAGATTGTGACGAGTATTTTGCTCATTCTGTTTCTTCATCAGCCCGCTTGAGGATGGTTTTGAGACGTTTGTTGAATATGCCTCGTGGTAGCATGATTTTACGCTGGCAGCCATGGCACACAAGCCCAATATCAGCCCCGATGCGCACCACTGTCCAATCATAACTGCCGCAAGGATGTTTTTTTCGCAGGCGAACCTGGTCGCCTACATGAATTTCGATGTACATAGGCAGGAATTATAAGCCAGGGATGTGCCAATGCAACTACGGCCGTTACGCGGATGGGCTACGGCCGTGCTTTCTGAGTTGTGGTTAAGGAGGGCTGGAGGGATTCGCCGCTGAATTGGGGGTACGGTATACTTCACGGTCATATTAAAATATATAAGACAATACTGCAAAAGTCACCAGAGAATTGTATATACAGATAGGGGGAACACGGATAAAATAAGAAGAACTCGTGTTTTTCTCGTCCGTGTATATAAAAATGCAGCCAGGTTTAGGTGAGTGTTGCGCTATTGATATATAAGGAACAAAGTCTATGTTACTCTTTTTGCGCGGGGCAGAATTCCCAATCTCGACGGGCATATCTTTTATTATCGTCTTGATTTTTGCCTTTGCTTACCATGAATTGGCCCATGCTGTTGTAGCAGACCGGTTGGGCGACCCCACGCCGCGATCTTATGGGCGTATTACCTTGAACCCCATCAAAAATTTGGACCGCACCGGCTTTATTCTGGCGGCGCTGATTGGGTTTGGCTGGGCGTTTACACCCATTAATCCGACGTACTTTCGGGGCAATCCGCGCCGGGCATTTGCAATTGTGGCTATTGCCGGACCACTGGCCAATTTGTTGATGGCGGCCTTGATGGGGCTGCCAATTCTATTGGGTCTGGTAGAATTTACCTTACCTAGTGAAGTGCTGCCTTCTTTGTATTCTTTTTTGATGTTTGGTGTTTATTACAATTTGTTACTGGGCGCTTTTAATCTGATCCCTATTCCGCCGCTGGATGGCTTTCGCATTTTACTGGGCGTTTTACCACCCGATATTTCTATTCAATTGGATCAACTTTACCAATACAGTATGTTAATCTTTTTGGGTGTGTTTTTTCTGCTGCCGGCCGTGGGCTTCAACCTCGCCTTTGAAATTATCAACCCGATTATTGGTTTCTTCATGCCTTTGTTTACCGGGGGTGGTTTCCTCATTATTTAGGCTGTTTGCTGGGATTGGGAATTTGAGATGTGTTACCGGCTGTGGCAGTTTTGGCAAACATTGTGGGCCAAACCATTAACGGAAGAGGTGTGGGCGGAGGTAGCGGCCGTACTCAACCCCCAAGAGTTGAAGTTGTTTGTCTGTTTTCCCCCGAATGATCAATGGCATAGTGTGCGCGTGATGCAATTGCTGCGGTCGGCGGGGTATGAACAGGCCGCTTTGCTTAAGGCGGCGCTGCTGCATGATGTGGGCAAAACGGCCGTTTCGCTGACTATTTGGGAGCGTGTTATTGTGGTTTTGGGCAGTAAGATGTGGCCGCATAAGGCGGCTGGTTGGGGTGAAGGGGAGGCGCGTGGTTGGCGACGACCGTTTATCGTCAAAGCGCAGCATCCAACCTGGGGGGCTGAAATGGCCACCGCCGCTGGCTGTGATGAACTGACGATTGATCTGATTCAGCGGCATCAAGATGTATTGGCGGAAACAGTTGTGGCTGGTACAGTCCAGGATGAACGGTTACGCGCCCTGCAATGGGCTGATGATCGTAGTTAGGAGTATTTTTCGGGAGGGTCTGAATGGAACGCGGATGACGCGAATTTACAGGATTATCACGGATTTTTCTAAAATAGACGGAGTAGATGATGAAGGCACAAACGATAACGATTGTGGGTTTAGGACGAACAGGAACTTCTGTCGGTCTGGCGGTGCAAGAAAAGCTGGATATGACACTGGTTGGTTATGATGAAGATGACGAGGTCGCTCAAGCTGCTTTAGGCGTGGGCGCTGTCCACAAAACGGAACGGAATCTAGCTAAGGCAGCTCGCCAGGCGGATATTTTGATATTGACGACGGCCGTTTCTGAACTAGAAGACAATTTACGCACCATTGGCAGCGAAGTGCAGGAACATACCCTTATTTTGGATTTTTCTAATCTAAAAGGGCCGGGGTTGGCGTGGGCACAGCAATATTTACAAAGAGGACATTATGTGGGTGCGTCGCCGGTGTTGGCTGCCCGATGGTTAGACGACGGCCGTGACACTCCAGAAGCAGCCGCAGCCGATTTATTTCAAAACTCCGTCTTTTGTTTGATGCCTACACCTGATGTAGACCCGGATGCGGTGCAAACGGCCGTGAATGTGGGTTTGGTGATGGGCGCGCGGCCGTATTTCATTGATCCCGATGAATATGACAATCTTTTGCAAGGAACCGAAACATTGCCGGGATTGATCGCCGCCGCTCTCTTCAAAACAGCCCAAAAATCATCAGCCTGGGCAGATATACTGCGCTTTGCCGGGCAGCCCTTTAATCTGGCGACCCAGCCACTGGCTCACAATGAGGACATTACTTTGATGGCTCTTAATGATAAGGAAGCGACCTTGCATTGGCTGGAAGCGCTGATCGAGGAGTTGGCCGATTTGCGCCGCCTGATTGCTGAAAATGATCCAGAGGTGGTAACGGCCGTGTTAGAAGAACTCAGTATTGAACGAGATAAATGGCTGCTGAAGCGAGAAAAGAATGAGTGGGAAGATCAGTCGGCGCCGGATACTGAGCAACATTCTATGTTGGGGCAGATGTTTGGCGGTTTTGCGGCCGGCCGTCGCAAGAAATCTGATTAAGGCCAATTCCGGAAAATAATGATCCCGAATTGATGCCATTTCGGGAATTGGCTGGAGGTTTTTTCAAAACGGGTAGGATCATTTAATTTTTGAAAAAGCCTAACCTGATGACTCAATCTAAGATTTTGATGCAAAAACAGGATGATGTTATGGATGTAGCGGCGACACGACCGTTACGCATCCTCATGATTGCCCCCACTTCCTTTTTTAGTGATTATGGGGGGCATATTCGTATCCTGGAAGAAACGCGCGTATTGCAGGGCATGGGGCACGAGGTGGCTATCGTTACCTATTATAAGGGGAGCGATATGCCGGGTCTGGATATTCGGCGGACACGGCCGTTGCCCTGGCATACAGATTATGAAGTTGGCTCCTCGCGCCACAAAGCTGCTTTTGATGTTTATTTGGCCTGGCAGACTGTGCTTGAAGGGCTGCGCTACCGGCCGGATGTTATTCATGGCCACATGCACGAAGGCGCTTTGATTGGCGGTCTGTTGGCCAGAATATTGCGCGTTCCCCTGGTGTTTGATTTCCAGGGTAGCTTAACCGCCGAAATGGCGGATCATCTATTTTTGGCTAGGGACGGCCGTGTCTACGCCTGGGCTTTACGGTTAGAAAAGTTCATCAACAAACTGCCCGATGCCATTCTCACCAGTTCCTTACAGGCAACCAATCTGCTGCAAAACGATTTTGGCGTCCCCACAGCCCAGCTCCATCCCCTGCCAGATTGTGCCGATACAGTTCGCTTTAACCCCGATAACTTTACCCCTGAAATGAAGCAAACGCTGCGGAAACGATTCGGTATCCCTGAAAATTGTCCCGTCGTTGCTTATCTGGGTTTACTGACAGATTATCAGGGTATCCCGCACATCATTCAGGCGGCCGTGCGCTTAAAACAGCGTGGCGAGAAGGTTCATTTTCTGGTTATGGGCTACCCCAATGTAGATCACTACAAACATATGGCTGCTAATCATCATGTAGACGACATCATGACCTTCACCGGCAAGATAGAGTATCGGGACGCGCCAGTTTGTTTATCGTTGGGGGATATTGCCGTAGCTCCCAAAATGTCTAGCAGCGAAGGCAGTGGTAAATTGCTCAATTACATGGCTTTGGCCCAGCCTGTTGTGGCCTATGATTCACCTGTACATCGTGAATATCTGGGTAAGTTTGGCGTTTATGCACCATTGGGAGATGCGGCCGTATTTACAGAGGCTATTGCTGATTTGCTACACCATCCTCCAAAACAGTACGATTTGGGGCAAAAACTGCGCCAACGGGCGCTGACTGAATATAGTTGGCAGCGGGCCGGGGAAAGAATTGTCAGCTTGTATCGCACCTTGACAAAATAAACCCCCGTCTATATAATTCCCGTTCGCATATTAGCAAAATGGTCTGATGGTGGGGGAGATAATAATTGTATTCAAAGGGGTGCGGCAATCATTCCGTTGCACCCTTTCTTTGTGGTTATGTGGGACAAGTGGTCAATTTGTTCCACCGGTTGAGAAGAGATAAATAATTCAGGGAGCAGGGATATAAATGGCTAAATTACCCATTAAAACGTATGCACGCATGACGGATCTGTTGGAATTGCCAACATTGATTGATGTTCAGTTAGATTCCTTTGCACAGTTCATTAATGAAAGTCTGGCAGAGCTGTTTAACGAGGTTTCGCCAATTGAAAGCTTCAATAAAGATTTGAAGCTCTATTTTCCCAGCAAACATCCAGAAACAGAAGGCTTTGATCTGAAATATTGGTTTGGTGAGCCTAAATATAACGTGGAGGAATGTGTTGAGCGTGACATGAGTTATGCCGCGCCGCTATATGTGAAGGCCCTGCTTTACAGCACGGATTTGGATCAGCCAATTGTCCAGGAAATTTTTATGGGTGATTTTCCGCTGATGACGCCGGCTGGCACCTTTGTTATTAATGGTACGGAACGGGTAGTGGTGAGTCAGTTGATTCGGTCGCCGGGAGCTTATTTTGAAGTTCAGGAAGAGCGGACGACGGGACGGCCGTTGGCCATGGGTAAGCTTATCCCGGATCGAGGCGCCTGGATAGAGTTTGAAACACGCAAGACTGATTACATCACCGTCAAATTTAACCGCAAGCGGACTATACCAGTAACATTATTTTTGCGCGCGTTAGCGGCCGTAGATGACGGCTTGGGGAATCCTGTTTTTAAGACAGGCAGTGACGAGGAGTTGCTATCTCTGTTTGAAGATGTAGATACCAGCGCTGAACGTCTTTACATTCAAGGCAGTATCGAACAGGAACTGGAGTGGAATGATCCTAAAAAGAGTGTGGCACAGCAGGCATTGATCGAGTTTTACAAACGTATGCGCCCTGGCGACCCACCGACATTGGAAAATGCAGAACAATATCTGCATGAACAACTGTTTGACGGCCGTCGTTATGATCTGGCACGAGTGGGACGTTATAAATTAAATAAGAAATTGAATTTGCAGGATATTGTACCTTTAGAACATCGTACATTGACGCAGCAGGATATTGTGAGAGTGGTGCGCCGCCTGATAAATATTAACAATGGCCTTGAGGGGCCGGATGATATTGACCATCTGGGCAACCGGCGGGTGAAGACGGTAGGTGAACTGCTGCAAGCCAAACTACGTGTAGGGTTGCGCCGTATGGAACGGGTGGTTAAGGAACGTATGTCTATCCGTGACAGCGAAACGATTACGCCGGTCTCTTTGATTAATATTCGTCCAGTTGTGGCGGCCGTGCGCGAGTTTTTTGGTAGTTCACAGTTGAGCCAGTTTATGGAACAGGCCAATCCGCTGGCAGAATTGACGCATAAACGGACACTTTCGGCGTTAGGGCCGGGTGGTTTACGTCGGGAGCGGGCCGGGTTTGAGGTGCGTGATGTGCATCATAGTCATTACGGCCGTATCTGCCCCATTGAAACCCCGGAAGGGCCAAATATTGGTTTGATTGGTCGTTTGGCGGCTTACGGTCGGGTGAACAAATACGGTTTCATCGAAACACCGTACCGACGCGTATACAACACAATTGCTACAGACAGTGATGACCTGATTGGGCACGACGCTTTTAATAATGTCGTTAACCCTGATACCGGTGAAATCATTGCCACCGCCAACCAGAAAATCAATGCTGAAAACCTGGAAGAAATTCGTGAAGCAGAAATTGAATCAGTCAGCGTAAAACCATATGTTACTAACGAATTTGTATATATGTCTGCTGACGAGGAAGATCATTACACTATTGCTCAGGCCAATGCCCGATTGGATGACGACGGCCAATTTATAGACCGTCGCGTTTCCTCACGACGTAACCAGCAGTTCCGCTTCTCGTCTGTGCAGCGAATTGATTTTATTGATGTGGCTCCGCGCCAGATTGTGGGTATTTCGGCCGCTTTAATTCCCTTCCTGGACCATGATGATGCCAACCGGGCGCTCATGGGGTCTAATATGCAGCGTCAGGCAGTGCCTCTGCTAAAGCCAGATGTGCCTGTCGTCAGTACGGGGATGGAAATCTACGCCGCGCATAACTCCGGCCAAATTGTTGTGGCTGCTCATGATGGCGAAGTTGTTTCTGTAACTGGAGACAGGGTTGTTGTTGCCAGTGACGATGGGCCGCATGAGTATAATTTACGCAAGTACACCCGCTCCAATCAGAGTACCTGCATTGATCAAAGCCCCATTGTGGTGAAAGGTCAGCGCCTTCAAAAGGGGGATGTCATCGCTGATAGTTCTTCAACTCAATATGGCGAACTGGCTTTGGGTCAAGATGTGGTTGTTGCATTTCTTTCATGGGAAGGGGGCAACTTTGAAGATGCGATTTTAGTGAGTGAGCGATTAGTTCGTGAGGATCGCTTCACTTCAGTCCATATTGAAAAACATGAGGTAGAAGCGCGAGATACCAAATTAGGACCGGAAGAAATCACTTATGATATTCCCAATGTCAGTGAAGACGCCCTGAAAGACCTGGATGAGCGCGGTATTATTCGTGTGGGTGCAAATGTCAATGAGATGGATATCCTGGTGGGTAAAATCACCCCCAAAGGTGAAAAAGAACTTAGTCCAGAGGAAAAACTATTACGGGCTATTTTTGGTGATAAAGCCCGTGAAGTAAAAGATTCCAGCCTGCGCTTGCCGCATGGAGCACGAGGTAAGGTTGTAGATGTCCATGTCTTTGACCGTCAGCATGATCGTGACTTACCGGCCGGCGTAGAGACAATGGTTCGGGTTAGTGTGGCCCAACGTCGTAAATTATCGGTTGGTGATAAGATGGCCGGCCGTCATGGGAACAAAGGCGTTATTTCTAAAGTTGTACCTATTGAGGATATGCCCTATCTGGAAGATGGAACACCGATTGATATTATTCTTAGCCCGTTGGGTGTGCCCGGCCGTATGAACATCGGACAAGTGTTAGAAACGCACCTGGGTTGGGCAGCTTCCCGTTTGGGTTTCAGGGCTATTACCCCAGTGTTTGATGGGGCAAGTGAGTTTGAAATTTCGGCCGAGTTGGGTCGAGCCTGGTTGCTGGAGCGGGCCTGGCAGGTGGCTGTGGAGTGGTCTTGGGATTGGTTGTCAGAAATCGAATACGATCTGGAATCTATTACAGATAAGAAAGAAGCGCGGCGTCTTTTTGTTACCAGTTGGCTGGGTGAAAAAGGGTACAACATTGAAAAGCTAGAAACTGACGAACAATATGCTCGCTATGCAGTGGCCCGTGAATGGTTACATACCCGTGAATGGGACGGCCATCTTGTTTTTCCTGAAGATTGGGATACGCGACGCAAACAACAGTGGGTGAGTAGTAATGAAACGGCCGTAGAAAGTTGTGTTCGCGAGTGGTTCTCATATATGCAAGAAAAATATGATGCGGTTCTGCCAGACGCTGTCAAAGTAGATCCAATGAAAACTGATTTGACTAAGTTGCAGGAATTGTCCCATCTGATTACCACTGCAACCCACGACCCATTACCCATTCTGGGCAAAGAAAAACTGTATAACGGTCAATCGGGCAAATCATTTGACCAACCCGTGACCGTCGGCGTGCTGCATATGCTTAAACTTGCCCATTTGGTTGAAGACAAAGCTCATGCCCGCTCAACTGGTCCGTACTCTCTTGTGACCCAACAGCCATTAGGCGGTAAAGCCCAATTTGGCGGTCAACGTTTTGGTGAAATGGAAGTGTGGGCGTTAGAAGCTTATGGCGCTGCTTTTACCTTGCAAGAGATGTTGACAGTTAAATCTGATGATGTTCAAGGTCGGGTGAAAACCTACGAAGCTATTGTTAAGAACGAACCTATTGACGAGCCTGGTGTACCTGCTTCCTTCCGCGTTTTGGTTAAGGAATTGCAAAGCCTGGGATTGGCAGTAGAAGCTGTAACCGAATCAGGTGATACATTCCGTTTTGGCAAAGAAGATGACAAGAAAACGCGCCGATATGCAGGTACTGGTTTGATGGATCTGGCGCGTAGCCGACGTTAGAAAATAGCAGGTTGATGCTTATTCATTGAGCCTGAATACAACTTTAATAGCTAATATGCTACTGAAAAAATCTGTTTGACAGGTTGTCTGTTTGTGATAGAATCCCGTTTCGTATGTCTGTCACAAACAGGTAACTAAATGCGTAGTTACTAATTGAATATGTGGTACATGGAGGCCATCAAGTTTATATAACTGTGATGGCCTCCATTGTCGCAAGGTGATGTCGGATTGTTTGTAAAGAACAGTGCGGCATCTATTTTTGAATAAGAGAAGAGAAAAGCTAATAAGTGTAATGGTCAAGAATCAGTTGTAGCCGCGAAATCGCTTTCGTGCAGACTACGCGGTATGGAAGCCGCGGCTATTAGACAAGGAGAAGATCTAGCGTGCCGACAATTAATCAGCTTGTCCGTAAGGGGCGTACTCCTAAATCAAAGAAAAGTACGGCCCCCGCTTTACAATATACATTTAACTCCTTTAAGCAACGGCGTACACGTCAGCCCAAAGGAGCGCCACAGAAACGAGGTGTTTGCACTCAGGTAAAAACGTTGACGCCTAAAAAACCGAACTCAGCATTGCGTAAAGTAGCCCGTGTTCGTTTAACAAATGGCATTGAAGTAACGGCGTATATTCCTGGCGAAGGACACTCTTTGCAAGACCATTCTGTGGTGCTTGTTCGTGGCGGTCGTGTAAAAGATTTACCCGGGGTACGTTATCACATTGTGCGGGGCACACTGGATGCCGGCGGCGTTGATGACCGTAAGCAAGGTCGTTCCAAGTATGGAGCTAAGACGCCAAAATAGATAGGATTGGAGAGTAGATTATGCCAAGACGTTATCGTCCTGAAAAACGAATTGTTGAACCTGACCTGAAGTATGAGAGTGTCAATGTGTCTATGTTTATCAACCGTCTTATGAGAGATGGGAAAAAGAGCGTGGCGCGACGTGTTATGTACGACAGTTTTGAATTGATTGAATCTCGCGCCAAACGTCCTCCTTTAGAGGTGTTTGACCAAGCGCTGAGTAATGTAAGACCTCAAGTTGAGGTGAAGCCGCGACGGGTAGGCGGGTCTACGTATCAGGTGCCGGTTCCAGTAAAATCACACCGGCAAATGTCGTTGGCAATGCGCTGGATATTGGTAGCGGCACAGGCGCGCAGCGGCCGCTCTATGGTAGAGAAGTTAGCTAGTGAGTTGATGGATGCGGCTAACAACCAGGGGGCGGCGATTAAGAAGCGTGATGACGCCCACCGTATGGCAGAAGCGAACCGCGCATTCTCGCACTTCCGATATTAAAAGATAGGTTATTGTAAATGAGTCGTTATCCATTAGAACGAGTTAGAAATATTGGCATCATTGCCCATATTGATGCCGGTAAGACTACGACGACAGAGCGTATTCTATATTATACCGGCGTCATTCATCGTATGGGCGAGGTCCATGAAGGCACAGCCACGATGGATCATATGGTGCAGGAGCAGGAGCGGGGGATTACGATTACCTCTGCGGCTACGACTACCTTCTGGCTCGATCATCAAATTAATATTATTGACACACCGGGCCATATTGATTTTACGGCCGAAGTGCAACGAAGTTTGCGCGTTTTAGATGGCGGTGTCGTTGTATTTGATGCTGTAGCTGGTGTTGAGCCTCAATCAGAAACGGTTTGGCGTCAGGCAGATGAATATAGTGTGCCCCGTATCTGTTTTGTTAATAAGATGGATCGTACTGGCGCCAATTTTGTTCGTACTATTAGCATGATTCGGAAACGGTTGGGAGCCAATCCAATTGCAATTCAATTACCTATCGGTAGTGAATCAAATTTTAAGGGCATTATTGATCTTCTAAAGATGGAAGCGGCCGTCTGGGATGAAGACGATCTCGGTTCAGAACCCCAGGTTGTGGATATTCCAGAGGATATGTGTGCTGAAGCTGAAGAAGCACGCAGCGCTATCATGGAACGCATCGTCGAGACAGATGATGACTTGATGGAACGGTATCTGGAAGGTGAAGAAATTGGCGTAGAAGAGTTGCGATCTGCTTTGCGTATGGCAACTGTGAACAATCAGGTGACGCCTGTTTTGTGTGGGACGGCTTTGCGTAACAAAGGTGTGCAGCGAGTTCTGGATGCGATTGTGTATTACTTGCCTTCTCCGTTGGATGTTCCCGCTATGCAAGGTCAAAACCCCGATTTTGGGGAACTTGAGCTGCGTCGTCCGGATGATGATGAGCCGATGTCTGCATTGGTATTCAAAATTGTGACGGATCCATATGTCGGTAAGCTGGCTTATTTCCGAGTTTATTCCGGGGTGCTGGCTAGTGGCAGCACGGTTCTAAATACAACGAAAAATAGGAAAGAGCGTATCGGCCGTATTTTGCGAATGCACGCTGATCATCGTGAGGACTTAAAAGAGGTTCGTGCCGGTGATATTGCCGCTACGCTAGGCTTGAAAACAACTTTTACCGGCGAAACATTGTCTGACTCCAAGTCGCCCATCATCTTAGAGGCAATTGAATTTCCTGAACCGGTTATTTCTTTAGCTATTGAGCCAAAGACGAATATGGATCAAGATAAGATGGGTCTGGCTCTGAAATCGCTCAGTGAGGAGGATCCTACTTTCCAGGTTAAGGTGAATGACCAGACCGGACAAACAATTTTGTATGGGATGGGAGAGCTGCATCTGGAAGTGTTGGTAGACCGCCTTTTGCGTGAATTTAAGGTGGCGGCCAATGTAGGTAAGCCACGGGTTGCTTACCGGGAGACGATTACGAGAACGGTTGATAAGGTACACGGTCGTTTCGTGCGTCAGTCTGGTGGTCGCGGTCAATATGGACATGTTGTTATCAAACTTGAGCCTTTAGAACCTGGTTCTGGGTTTGTGTTTGAAAATGCCATTGTAGGTGGCGCTGTTCCGCGTGAATATATTAAACCGGCCGAAGCGGGCATCAGAGAAGCGCTGGAAAGCGGCGTATTGGCCGGCTTCCCCATTGTGGATATTAAAGCCACTTTATATGATGGCTCTTTTCATGAAGTAGACTCCTCGGAGATGGCTTTCAAGATTGCTGGGTCAATAGCTCTGAAAGAGGGTGTTCAACGGGGACGGCCTATATTGCTAGAGCCTATTATGCGGGTTGAAGTAGTAACGCCGGAAGAATATACCGGTGATGTTATTGGTAATATTTCCTCGCGGCGGGGCATGATTGATGGCATGGAAATGCAAACTGAGGGTTTACAGGCTATCAAAGTACGAGTGCCTTTGGCTGAAATGTTTGGCTACGCCACTGCCTTACGGTCTATGACCCAAGGGCGAGGAACCTTTACGATGGAATTTGAACATTATGCCCCTGTCAGTAATTCAATTGCTGAATCTGTTATGAAGGGCGCTGCAAAATAATTGGTAATGATACAGGTCATTCCTGCGAAGGCAGGAATCCACACATCTGGATACCCACCTTTGCGGGTATGACAGTACAATAATTGAAATTTATAACCGGTTATCCGGTTCGTTTTAGAAAAATTATCTTTTTGAAGAGGAAAGGGAAACAATGGCCAAAGAAAAATTTGTGCGCGAAAAACCACATGTGAATATTGGGACGATTGGACACGTAGATCACGGCAAGACAACCTTAACGGCCGCCATCACCAAGGCGCTGTCTCTCCACGGCGGGGCTGACTTTTCAGCT
>JAAEOP010000086.1 GCA_024223125.1 Chloroflexota bacterium | reverse complement strand
TTCGTCATAACTCTTGCTAATCCATCCATAGAATTAATTGAGAAACTTACTTCGAACTACGAAGAAAATAAAAAATATTGGCTCTCTGGTAATTTGAGTGGAACGAGATTCCCCACATTATCTCAAGAAAACAGAAACCTACGCCAGCGCCTGTGAAATGGAAAAATGTGGAATCTGCCCAATTCGTTGCTGTAGAATCTAACGTTTAATAAGTATTTTTAATGACCAAGAATATTCCTTGGTTCCTAAAATTCACTATTGAGCGTGTTGGAGAAGAGCTGAGATGGGCGGTAAATTAGAGATTTCCATAGACATTGCCAATGTGCGTGTTGAAAAGGTGGAGATCAATCGTAACGGGGCCTATGTGATTACCGTGAGCAGTACCGAGCACGGCACGGACTGCCACCGTTGCGGGCGCTCGCTGAGGAAATGTTGTGGACGTGGCCGCGCCGTGGTCCTCAGACATTTGCCGATTTTGGGTCGCAAGACGTATCTGCGTATTTTTCCCGTGAGGTACGAATGCCCGCACTGTAAAGGCAAAAAAGGCAAGCCGGTGACGAGCACTCAGCGTCTGTCATGGTATGACCCGGCCACCGGCCAGACCAAGGCCTATGAAGAGCATGTCTTGTTGGCGTTGGTCAATAGCACGGTAGCTGATACTAGCATTAAGGAAGATGTTGGCTATGAGGCCATCATGGGGATTATCGATCGTCGTATTGAGAGCACAGTGGACTGGAAGGGTTTTGACAAATTAGACGTATTGGGTTTGGACGAGATTGCGTTGAAGAAAGGGCATAAGGACTTTGTCACCATTGTCACGGCGCATGTGCAGGGCCGCATCCGCCTGTTGGGGGTGTTGGCTGATCGTAAGAAAGCGACGGTAAAGACCTTTTTATCGAGCATTCCCAAGCGCTTGCGCCGGACCATCAAGGCGGTGTGTTCGGATATGTATGACGGCTACATCAATGCGGCCAAGGAGGGGTTGGGTCAGGGCATTCGAATCGTGGTGGATCGTTTTCACGTGGCCAAGTTATACCGAAAATCATTGGACAGGTTGCGTAAACAGGAGTTGAGGCGGTTGAAGAAAACCTTACCGGCCTCAGAATACAAGAAACTAAAAGGGGCGATGTGGAACTTGCGTAAGAATAAGCAGATGCTATCAGAAAAGGACTCAGAGGTTCTGAGGTGCTTATTCAAACACTCGCCAGACTTAGAATTAGCCTACCGGTTATG
>JAAEOP010000085.1 GCA_024223125.1 Chloroflexota bacterium | reverse complement strand
TTATCTACGCGGAGGCGGTAGACACGGTAGGTAATCGAACCGTGGTCACCGATACGCTAACCATAGAAGAAGGCGGTGTCCCCAGGGCCGATATTGTTTCGGCTCATGTCGACTTCTATAATCCTGCAACCGGAGATAATGTTATTCCTCTGGGGCAAACGCTGGCCTTTACCCTGACGGTTGAAAATTTTGGCAATGTGCCTATTCGCACGTCCGGCCCCAGTTCCGGCGAGCATTACCGCAGTAATCAAAATTTCAACACTAAGGATTCATTCCAATCATCGGGGGCCTGGCGGATTGGCATTGATTATGAAGGCAATCCCAGCTATGCCTATCCATATCGATGGGCAATTGGGGATATGGATAAATTAGAACAGCGTGTGATCAACAACAATGTGGAGTATTTTTTAATGCCCGGTCAACGAGCAGTGGTTGTCGGCTCTATCGAGCTTATTGATGTTCCGGCAGATAAAGACACAGTTAACTTCTGGGCCGGGCTCATCCATGAAGATGTGCGGATTGATGTTTTTAATGATCATGTTAGCCCAACCCCCATTATCATTGGGTTTTGAAAACGCAGTTGCTG
>JAAEOP010000084.1 GCA_024223125.1 Chloroflexota bacterium | reverse complement strand
TGTAACCAAATTTTGTAAAAAGTTTGTAGTATTTTTGTAAAAAGTTTGTAACGGATGAGGATAAATGAGGAAAATCTATATTCAGTGGCTGAATGCGGTACCCAACAGCCATAAACTAACCCACTGGGTTTCATAGGAGAACAAATGTCTCAACAAATGAAGATAGACAACAATATTAAAACTCGTTCAGTGGCGGTATGGTGGAACAAGCTTGTCCTGACTGCCAAAAACCCGTGGTTAGCCAGTTGCTTGTTACGACAAGCCCGACGACTTGCTGTCTGGCTTCGACAAATTTGGAACGCCAGCAGCAGCTTGATTTTAGACTCAAAATCCGTTTGGTCTCGGAGTCAGGCGGGTAGGGTGCAAGCCTATCAGCGTCTCAAGGTGGTGCGGCCCAACAAACAACTGCTTCTCTCCACCATTACCGGGGCAGCTCTGATTCTCTCCTCGGTGACTCCGGCAATAGCTGGGACGATTACGGTTAATAGTTTAGCTGACAATGGTACGGGTGGTTGCACCCTGGGTGAAGCTATTGTAGCGGCTAACAATAACGCCACTTACGCCGATTGTATCTACATACCTGCGGCTGGAACTAATATTATCAACATGACTAGCCTTAGCGGAACCATCACCCTGACCAGTACCCTGCCGCTTATTACCCAAACGGTTCAGATGAACGGCCCGCTGACGGGCAGCTTAACCATCGATGGGGTCAATAATTATAATGCCATCAATGGTACGGAGATCGGAACGATGGTGGGTGTTGATAGCCTGACGATTACGAACGTTACCGCTGACGGTATCTATGCCAGAGATAGCCTGACAGTTACCAATAGCGTTGTCACAGGGGCAACCAATGGAGTCAGGGCCAAAGATGGAAATGCTTATGTGAATAACAGCAGCATCACCGGAACGACCCAGAAGGGTGTCGATGCCAAATATAATGTCACCATCACCAACCGCAGCGTGATTAGTGGGGAGCGGCACGGGGTTTATACCGGCAATGGAAATGCTTATGTGAATAACAGCATCGTCACCGGGCAGATCAAGGGTGGGGTCTATGCCAAGAATGTCACAATCACCAACCGCAGCGTGATTAGTGGGGGGCAGTACGGGGTCAGGGCCGATTTGGGAAATGTTTATGTGAATAACAGCATCGTCACCGGAGTTTTCGAGGATGGGGTCTGGGCCAAAAATAATGCCACAGTCAGCAACAGTAGCGTGATTACCGGGGGGAATGACGGGGTTTATACCAGCTCTAAAAATGCTTATGTGAATAACAGCACCGTCACCGGGGGGGATGCCGGGGTTTATGCCAAAGATGGAAATGCTTATGTGAATAACAGCACCGTCACTGGGGGGAGTGACGGGGTTTTTGCCAAAAATGGAAATGCCATCGTGTCCTACAGCACTATCACTGGGGGAGATGATGGGGTTCAAGCCAGGCTGAATATCACCATTACCAACAGTACGCTCTCTGGCAGCGGTCGGCACGGCGTTTATAGCTCGACCTCTCAAGCTGTCACTGTCACCCACAGTACCATTGTGAGCAACACTGGCTACGGTATTGTTAATCCGGGAGGCACAACCGTACTCAGCCATAGCATTATTGCCAACAACGGCGGGGTGGGTACGACTCGTGATATTAGCGATACGGTAGAGACAAGTAGCCACAACTTAATTGGC
>JAAEOP010000083.1 GCA_024223125.1 Chloroflexota bacterium | reverse complement strand
CGCTTTGGCATGAATAACTTTGTCATGATCCATCCATTCAAAAAAATGATCGGCACCGAAAAAAAGCAGGCAAAGCAGAAGGGCGCCGATGGGTAAAAAAGCACTCAACGCCTCTGCCAGTCGCTTTATCGGTCTTCCCCATTTTGCATTGGTGATGGTAAAAATTACGGAAAAAGCTAAACCGCCCAGGGCAATTCCGCCGAAAAATAGGGTATTGACAAGCAGCGCCTGCCAGGCCAGGTAAGACCTGTTACCAATCAGCCCGGCCACAAAGCCGATAATACCGATAGCGACAAAAAACAAAAGAAGTTTTTGCAATCGATCGTTAATGCCAAAACGTGTTTGTTCCAGCAGTGCTTTTATTTCGTCGTCTCTGCTCATTTACGCTTCTCCAGTTCACGAATATAATTGACAATGTTCCATCTTTCCCGAGAGCTCACGGCATATCCCAATGCAGGCATCACCGAGCCTCCGTACTTGGCCTTATGATATATATATCCGTCACTGAAAAATGGCGTCAGTGTGATAACGGCCGGGGCAATCATTCCCAGTTCATTGACTTTGGTTTTGGCAAAACCCTCTTTATTGATTTCCCGACTGGTTCCGTGACAGACAGCGCAATAAGTGTTGAATTTCTGTTTCCCGTCGGCAAGAGACTTCTTATCCGACTGTTTATGGGGATTGGGAGTTGCCGTTTCGGAGATGATATCTTTGATTATTCGACTGAAGCGATCGTCCGGATCCTCGATTTCGCTACCGTCAATGGAGACGGCGCCAATGACAAACTCCCTCATACTGCCTTTTTCCTGAGGCTTGATGCTAATCTGGTTAAACATGTCGGTAATCAGGGTAAACAAGGTTGATTTTGCCGCAAGATTGGCTGCGATGAGCAGGATCATCGCAAAGATGCCGACGAATAGCAGGATTTTAACTCTCAAGATTGACCTCCTCTGCCTGGTACTTTTTAAAAATATTTTCTAGCTTTTCCAACTCATGGCTCCCGCAGGCAACCACAATACCAAAGCGATCACGCATAAATCTGTCGTAATCCTTGTATTTGCGACTATGAGGAACAGGATGTTTCCAGGTATCTCGCAGGATCATCAGGAAGATAGCCCCCAATGTAAAATAGATGGACACAAGTACAGAAAGTTCAAAGGCGATAGGCCCCATAATCGGCACGGATACAATCGGTTTGCCGGAAACCGGCAGGATCCAGTCCAGCGCCATTTTCGAGATGACCAGCACGGCCAGACCAAACCCGAGAAAGGCTCCGGCCAGAGTTGCAAATGGCACCCGGCTTTGTGGATTCCCCAGAGCATGATCGATTTCATGCCTTGGACACGGTGTATGCGTGGTTATTTGATCGAATCCTTCATTTTTCAATTCTTTAATGGCAGCACAGGTATCATCCAGATATTCAAAGGTTGCCCAGGCTCCTAAAAATTTTGTTTTCATTTTTTATAACCGTTCAATGTTATTAGATATAACTTGGCAAACTGACTGCCTGTAAAAGTTTATCAGTGCTCCCATCAGTGCGTGATCGAACCCAGCGATAATACTCTTCCCGTATATCGCAGGGGTTGAGCGCGTGCTGATGGGGGTGCTGGTGAACTTTTATCATTTTTTCTTCCTGAATGGTGGTGTTAGCGTTTCTTTCATTTCAGCGATGGCGATGGAAGGCATAATTTTCACAAAGATAAAAAACCACATAAAGAACCAGCCGAAACTCCCGATGGTGATCCAAATCTCCGCCCATTCAAACTGGTAACTCCCCCAGGCAAACGGAGAGAACCCATGGGCCAGGGAACTGCCGACAATAACATAACGTTCCAGCCACATGCCGACATTAACCAGCAGCGAGATAATAAACAGGGCGGGAAGACTGGTTCGTATCTTTTTGATAAAGAACGTAAGCGGTGCAATGCAATTGCAGGTGACCATCAGCCAGAATAAGGGGCTCATCTCACCGAAGGGACGAAACCAGAAAAGCGCTCTCTCATATTTCACCCCACTGTAGTAAGCTGTAAAAAATTCGACGGCGTAAGCGTAGGTAACAATCAAACTTGTAAAGATGATCAGCTTGGCCATACCCTCCAGATCCTTAACCTTGATAATCTCTTTAAACCCTGGAAAGGCCCGGCGCAATGGAATCATTATCGTCAACACCATCGCGCAACCGGAAAAAATGGCCCCGGCCACAAAGTAGGGCGCAAAGATGGTTGAATGCCAACCGGGAAGACTGGACATGGCAAAATCCCAGGATACAATCGAGTGAACGGAAAAAACCAGCGGGGTGGCAATAGCAGCGAAAATCAGATAACCGCGCATATAATGTAGCCATTGGTGGTTAGTTCCTTTGAAACCCAGCGCCGGGATACTGTAAAGCAGACGTTTCACACCCTTGGATTCATCACGTACGGCCGCCAGATCAGGGAGCAGACCCAAAATAAAAAAAGCCATGGAGACGGATATATATGTCGAAACGGCAAAAACATCCCAGAGCAGGGGGGATTTAAAATTAACCCACAACTCACGCTGGTTGGGATACGGCAGGAGCCAGTAAGCAAACCAGGCACGCCCCAGATGAATGAGGGGAAACAGGCCTGCGGTCATCACCGCAAAAACCGTCATGGCTTCGGATGCCCGGTAGATGGAATTGCGGAAGGGTGCTCTCACCAGATAAAGCACCGCTGAAATCAACGTCCCGGCATGACCGATCCCAATCCAGAAAACGAAATTAGTGATATAAACCCCCCAGCCAATTGGGTGGTTAATCCCGCTCCATTCCAGACCGTGCCTGATCTGAATGGCCCAGGCAAAGATTCCCATACTCAGTGCCCCGAAAATCAGAACCATACTAACCATCCAGGATTTTCCGGGTGGTTCCATGGAGCTCACAATTTTGTCATTGATATTTCCGTACGAGAGCTGACTCAAAGAGCCTCCTTATGCTTTTTTGCTATTATGATTCACTTTTTTCAAATAGGTGATTGCCGGCTGATAATTCAACTCGGGCAGTTGAGTATATTTGCGCCGGTTTTTCTCCTTTACCTGTCTTATTTTGCTGTTTTTATCCATAATATTCCCAAAGGTAATCGCATCGGCGGGACAGGCCTGCTGGCAGGCCGTCTGAATTTCACCATCGTTCACGTCCCGCTCCTGGTCTTTGGCCAAGTCCTTCATCTCTCTGATCCGATGCTGACAGAAAGTACATTTTTCCATTATACCTTTGTAACGGACTGAGACAGCCGGATTTAGCTGCATGTTCAGCGGGCTTGGAAACTGATAACTCCTCCAGTTAAAACGTCTCTGTTTATAGACACAATTGTTTGAACAGTAACGGGTGCCGACGCATCTATTATATATCATGGCGTTCAAGCCGTCGGGAGTCTGGTAGGTGGCAAACACGGGGCAGACCGGTTCACAGCCGGCATTATCGCATTGCTGACACATCTGTGGTGTATAATAGGTTTCAAGCCGCCCGGTTTTTTTGTTCGGTTCAAAATATCTCTCAATCCGAAGCCAGCTCATCTCCCTTCCTTTATTCGAACGGTCCTTGCCAACCAGCGGGATGTTATTTTCAGCATAACAAGCCGCCACACAAGCGGAACAACCGGTACAGCGATCCAGGTCAATAATCATCTCCCATTTGTAGGGATCGTAATAAACTGGTGTCTGCTTACCCGTT
>JAAEOP010000082.1 GCA_024223125.1 Chloroflexota bacterium | reverse complement strand
GGCTCACGTGGCCTGTGCCGGCCCCAGCCGGCCGTCCTTTCCAGAGACCACGGCCACTGCCCGACCCACTCCAACCCAATCGAACATTTCTCCCACGACCTTCTCGCCCCAAACGAAGCCTATCCCCTCACCCACATCCGCCAAAATTGAGCCTCCGCGCCATCCTTTGCAAGCTTGGGGACTTGCTGCCGATGGGGGTGTTTATGTTCTCGACGCTGCTTACAGCCTTTACCATTTGTCGCCCGCTGACCTGACGCCTCTGGCCAAATCTGATCCGCTTTTTATCGCTTCTATCGACACCCCATCATTTTTGCTTGTAGACGACTCGCAAATCTTTGTCGGGAGTCGCGCAGACCGGCAAACCCTTATTCTTAACCGTGATGATTTTTCTCTTATCGACTCATTAAATCAGGCGGGGCCAATGGCCTTGGACATCGCCGGTCAACGACTTTTTCTGGTGCCGGAGCGCGACCATGGCAACGCTCTTAACGGATCATTTGTGGTTTATGATTTGTCTGATCTAAACTCGCCCCCGCTCACATATGAACTTTCCTGCCAACAGCCAAATGATTTTGCT
>JAAEOP010000081.1 GCA_024223125.1 Chloroflexota bacterium | reverse complement strand
TTCTATAATTGGTTTACCTAGAAGACGATAGAACTCATCCCCAGATGTCAAAATTACTTTCTCAGCTCCTACTGCGACCGAACCACCTCGAATGAGGCGCGCAGCCGATGGAATCGCTTTAATTGAATTAATTGCGCCCGAAACCATTGAAATACCTAATGCCGTATTTAGAATTGCATCACCCCCTGCCCAAATTTTGCGTCCTAGAGGTGTACAAGAATCTCTGAGAACATTCAGGTCATGCCTAATATTCTCATATCCAAGAAATTGACCTGCCCACCACCAACCATTATCGGGACCTATATCATTTGGTATCAGAAAATCGTAAGCCAGATATCCTACCCCATATAATACGCCAGCTGCGATAATCGGTACAAACCAAGCCACCTCTCCAGTTGGGTCAGTCAGGTTGATAACATTGTTGTGGGCGTAACTGTATCCATGTTGGGAGGCTGGCACAGTGGGTACACCAGGGAACGGGTCGCGGGACATGAAGATTTTGAGCGATGGATTGTAGTAACGGGCGCGGAGGTAAACGAGGCTGGTTAGGGCGTCGTGCTGTTCGCCGGTGTAGCCGTAGGTGGTGCCGCTGGTTCCGGTTTGGGCTAGTACGCGGCCGTAGGGTTCGTAGGTAGTTGTTGTGTCTACTGCGCTGCCTACCATTTCTACCCGCGCACTGCCTAAGCCGTCTGCCAGCAGGGTTCTGGTTTGGCTGC
>JAAEOP010000080.1 GCA_024223125.1 Chloroflexota bacterium | reverse complement strand
GGTGGATGAAGAGGCTCCGACAGCTACCGTCACAGTACCTTGATATACCCTAGGACTCGCATCCGATATCGCCAACCCAACAGTGGCTGTGGCCGCATCACCGCTTGCAATATCCCCGAATAAACAAGGTTTGTTGAAAGGACATTCCCCTTGTGAGGGATGATAAGCGCCCTGAAAGAGAACATCTACATGGCCCTCTATCCACCTCCACGTTCGCATAGTGGCTTCCGAGGCCAGTTCGGGACCTAAATTTTTTATACTGACAGTATAAGTCACCGCCGCCGAGTCCAGCACGATGTCGGGACCGCTCATGTTCACCAACAAGTTTGCACCTGTGGGGGGGGGGACAATGGCCTCACGATCATGTAGAAAGACATCATAATCGGAGTTGTCATCATTGAGGACTAGATCGCTGGCATCCGAGTCAAAGGCGATCTGCTCTCCATCCCCGGAGATGGCGCTGTTATAAGCCTGCCCACCATCCATTTGGTTCCCGCTCGAATCAACGCTCACTCGCAGGGTGGCAACTTCCCCGGCTTCATCAAAGATCCCATCTTCATCCACATCCCGATCCCGCACGAAAATGTCTCGCCCCAGGTTACTGTCCGTGCCCACCAGGTTGTCGGCCAGAGACTCGAAGGCAATAAAACGGCCGTTTGCGGATAATATAGGCTGATAAGACGAATCGCCAGCTTCCACACCGCCGCTCGATTGACTAACCAAATAGGTCATGCCGACATTCCAATCTCGGACGTAAACATGGCGGCGGAATGGCGTTGTGCCCCCTACTATCAAATTGGAGGCCCACGATTCAAAAGCGACCTGACGGCCGTCCGGGGAAATGGCTGGTTGCATAGAAAAATTGTCGGCCGGCAATCCGTCTACCCCGAAAGAAATCAAAACGACACTTACTTCCCCGATTTCATCAAAAATACCGTCTGCATCGGCGTCCCGATCATATAAAAAAATATCGGCGCTGTTATTGCTATCCCCGGTCACAAGATTATTTGCGGAGGAGGTAAATACAATCAAGCGCCCATCCGCCGACATCGCTGGATGCGTGGAGGCGGCATTGGCGGGGATGCCGCTGGCAGTTTGCGAGACGCGGCGGGTGGCGACTGCGCCCGGTTCGTCGAAAACCCCATCCTCATCAGTATCCCGATCATGGACAAAAACGTCCAGATGGGATAAATCTCCGGTTGCCAGATTGGTTGCGTTTGACTGAAAGGCCACATAGCGGCCGTCGGCCGAAATTGTCGGGTTCTCTGAAATGGCGTTCCCCGGTGTGCCATCGGAAGCAATGGAGACCAGCGTGGTCGTCATCCCCACCGTGTCGTGAACAAACACATCATTCCAAAGGGTAACTGTATTTGTTACCAGATTTGTGGCTGTGGATTCAAAGGCAATATACTGTCCATTGGCGGTTATGGTCGGGTCGGCGGAATTATTATTGCCCTCTATGGCGGCCGTCGAAAGCGAAGCCAGGGAAACGTTCCCTGACTGCATATCTTTCACAAATATGTGCCCATTTCCATTCGTGGCGACAGCAGTCAAATTGGAGGCCGATGAGGTAAAGGCGATAAATTTGCCATCAGCAGTCATCGCAGGGGTCGTAGAGTCATTGTCCCCTTCCGTACCGTCTGCGTGGGTGGAGACGCGCATGGTAAAAGCAGCCGGTTCAGTTGGAGAAGCGTTGCCGATGGGTGTGTGTGTGGCAGCGGCCGTCAGTATGAGCAAACTGCATAAACAGAAAAGGGCAACAATTCGTTTTGAGCGCATAGGGAACTCCTGTTCTAAATAATGAATTGTGAATAATTAATAATGAATTGTGAAGTGAGGATTCATTCATTACTTCTAATCTAACAGACGGCCGTGTGCGTTTGCGTGTGCGGCAGCTAAATCATTTAATTGTCGGTTCAACTCATCCAAATCGGGCCTGGCTGGCAATGCTCCAGGGGGAGGAGGCAAAGGCGGGGGCGGCAGCTCTATTCCCGTCAATATCTGATACCGTTGCCGGTACAAGACGTGGGGAAAGCGGGTATGTTCGGCAGCGTAAAATTGGGCCGCTTTATCACGGGCTTCATCTTGCCGGGGGTCGAGTTTCCAGATAGCGTCATACAAAATGGCCTGATCTTTTGCTTCCGGCCAATCTGAAAGCAGCGTGCGCAATTGCTTGATAACGGCCGTCACCGGCATTGTTTGCTGGCGTGCCTGGGTTTCCAGCAGCAAAATGGCGGCTGGCAAATGGATGTCTGGTCGATTTTGTTGTTCCAGTAAAGAGAGACATTCATGTAAAAACTGTTCAGCGGCCGTGAAACGATTGTCATGCAAAGCTAATTGCACCGCCGGGAGCAGATACTCCACTAAATGCGCCAGATCATGTAACTGGCGCATTAAGGTAATGGCAGGTTGAACCCAACGCTCTACCTGTTCCCACAGCCCTTGCCGCAGAAAAACAAGCGCCAGATTGCCGCTGTGTCTGGCCACTGCGTCACGGTGACCGGCCGCCAAATCCATTTGCAGCGCCAAAGCCAGACACCTTTCTGCTAGGGCAAAATCACCCACATCCTGGTACACGGCGCCACAATTGCCCAGCAAACGAGCCTCGGCACGAACATTACCCATCGCCTGCTCGATAACCAATGCTTTGAAAAAACGGGTCACTGCGGCCTGATAATCTCGCTTCCGATGATACTCAATCCCCATATTGCCAATGTGCCGGGCCACTGATTGTGTATTCCCCAACTCTTCGTCAATCACAATGGCTTGCTGATACAATTGCAACGCCCCATCATAATCACCTTTGGCAGAGGCAACGATACCCAGATTACCCAAACGATTGGCAATATATTCCTG
>JAAEOP010000079.1 GCA_024223125.1 Chloroflexota bacterium | reverse complement strand
GGTGGTGTTGCTCGTCCCGAATAGCCGTTCACACACTGAACCAAAACGGGGCTTGGCTCCCGGCCGGCTCTTTTTGGTACATTCATAGTAGGCCAACAACGTTTCAAAATACACACTCTCAAAGTCAGACCCCCTATCCACTACTATTGAGTGGGGAAATCGACCATAGCGCCGCACACATTCCCGTAACACCATCATACAAGAACGATAGCTGGGTGGGTCGTAGCTTAGATAGACGGCTAACAGACGACGGCTGAAGGCATCCATTAGAAAGGTTACCCAGGGTCGCCCCAATGTTCGCTCTGTGCTGGCGCAAATCAACTCAAGGTCCAGTTGGGTGTGGTCTATATGGACTATTTCAAAGGGCCGGTCACCGTGACGAGGCGTTGTCTGGTTCAACTCAAGATAGAGCGGCTCCAGCCAATATGCCGCCCGCTCTCCCTGACGCCTTTTGGTTTGTTCATATTGGTTTCGTTGACTGACCCATTGACAAAAGGTCGGGTAACTGGGGGCCTTGACCCTGGCTTCCTCAGCGGCCACAATCAATTGGCCATAAACCGCTCGTTTCGATTTCTGCTTGATCGTTTCGTACTGCTCCTCAATAAATTCGACCACCAATTCCTGGCTCTCCGTGGCTATTTTCGCCACCCGATTACCTCGTCTGCTCCGCAGCGGGATCAAGCCAATATAGCCACATCCCCAGCTTTGCTCTGCTTGACGGTATTGCTGTATCCACCGACGCCATGTTCGCTCCGGCACTGCTTCTACCGGTTCTTTGTGCCCGTTGAGAACCGGGGCGATTATTTGATAACGTTCATTGGCTGCTTGTAAGTCTTCGGGGGAGGCCTGATGCAATATCTCGGCTGCGACCTGACTCAACCCCGTCTCTATCTTTTCCCCGGCGCTCACTATTTCGCCCTGCCTGACCAGGTTTTCAAAGGCAATATTGGGCAACTCGACTAAGCTCTCATCTTCTGCTCGAAGCCAGGTTTTGCTCTCTCCCAAATTAACCACCAACCAGGACCGGTTATCCCAGATGAGCGTTGTTCCATTGGCAACTTCTATCGGTCGGGATGGGGCTGCCACCGGCAAATGCACCGCTTCTGTCATTAGTCGATAGGCTTGAGCCGTTTCTTCGTTCTTATAGACAACCACTCGTCTCGGTTCGGCTAAGGCTGCTCTTGAGAGGTCGCAATAGATTTGGCTGATGGCTATCAAACGGTAGATGCTGTCGCTATGCTTTTCGCCAATTTCACACAGCAACTCATCTAATGTTCCGCCTGGGGTCTCCTGCACTCGATGGATGATGTCTTCTTTGACCCTCTCCCCTACATTTGGACAATCATCTCTCAGGTAATCCTCCAAAAACCGCAGATTTCGTTGCAGCACCCAGTCGATTTCTGCTGATGAACGGACTGCATAGAACAGCCCCAGCCGCTTTGCATATGCCTCTCCTGGTGGACAGCGCCATTGGCCTCTCTCGTCCTGCTGATATCGATGCGGTTGTTGCTCGGCCAACTCAAGCAATGCTTCTTCCATCTTCCACTCTTCCCAGCCGGCCCCATCTTTTCTCAACACAAAAAAGTCGGGCGTATGCTTTACCCTTACTCGTCTCCCCTTCTTTGAGTTGTATACCAGTTCAATGCCTTCCGGCTGGTCGTAGTATTCCAGCGTTTCCGGATCGTATTCTTTTTCATACACGCCGGCCAACTCATTCTTGTGGCTTTCGGCCTGGATCACACACCCCATTTTTCGACTGGGATAGCGCACCGTCACATTCCCCTGTCCACCTCTGACCCGGCGAGCCGGCGGCGAGTTTCTAATTCGATTTATCACCTCCTGGGCCGCCTCTGGCAAGCCAAGTTTTTGATAGTACCGCTTCAGTTGCTCGTGGTTAAACATGTTGTATACCTCCATCAGTATATGTGAATTTGGAATGGTTTTTCGATGAACCATCCCGTATTTTGATTTAGTTTTCACAATTTACTGCCAGGTTATGCTTTCCACAAGTCAAAATACCCCTTAATTTTAGCCTGAAATCAGGCTAAAATGACCAACTCTCTGCCGCTTTATGCTTTATTTTTGAACATCCTGCCACATTATGCTTTTCACTCATCAATAAAAAACAGGATTTTAGCCCTAAAAGGGGCCAAAATCCTGCCAAGTTATGCTTTATATCCTGCCAAGTTATGCTTTTAGTCACACAATTGTCTCTGTAGCCAGGTCTAAAAATAGCACAATAAAAGATATTTATGCTGTTATATGATATAATTGAGCAGGCAAATAGACATAGCCCCACCAAGAGCCGCCTTATGAAACTTGGTACAGACAAATGACAAGGTTTCGGAGGTAACAACAATGAATCCCAAAGAATTCTTGCTTAAACTAAACAAACAGCGCAATATTCTCAAAGAGCGTGAGGCC
>JAAEOP010000078.1 GCA_024223125.1 Chloroflexota bacterium | reverse complement strand
TTGCCGTTCGTCTCTCACATCACTTAAAATGTTCATTACATTACCTCGGAGCATGAGGAATAGGAATGACTTTTATTATACACTATTTTAACCTATTGATTTTCAAAGGTTTTTAATTAAACCATTGATTTTAAATAACAATAATTCCGCAACAACTCTACTGTTTCGGCAAAAACTCATTATCCTCTAATGAAACGGTATCAGGAGTATGAGGAAAATATACACTTCGACTGCGTTTTATAGGGTGTGCTCTCAATTTGATGTAACTTATTTAAGTTGCTACTATGAGTATTCTGTAGTAGTTGAGCTGATATGAGGAAGAAGAGCGATGCCTGTATCCATGATATCAATCGATGGGACGACGGTGACTGTAGAGGTCAAAGTGGAATTAAGCCGCAGCATGTTGAACACGGAAGAAGCGATTTTAGCGAGTTTAAATGAAGCAGGTTGTCAGTTGACACAAGCGGCGCTGAAGTATTTTGACACGGACGGGTCGGCGATTATGGTGGGAGAGACAAAGCTGACCTCAAAGGGGGAAGTAGCGAAAGTGTATCAGACGCCGTATGGGGAAGTGGAGGTGAGTCGGCATGTGTACCAAACGGTCCAGGGGGGCAAAACCTTTTGTCCCTTAGAACGCGATGGGCGGCTGGTGATAACGGCGACGCCGCGCTTGGCGAAGATGGTATCGTCGAAATTTGCGCAAGGTAGTTCGACACAGGTAGCACGCGACTTGGCGGAGAATCATGGGCGCCCGCTGGCACGCTCTTACCTGAAGACGTTATCCGAAGCGGTCGGTAGTGTGGTGCAAGCCAAAGAAGAGAACTGGTGCTATCATGTACCGTCCCTGGCGGTGCCGATCACCACTGTGGCGGTGGGCTTGGATGGCACCTGTATGTTGTTGTGTGAACAGGGTTATCGGGAAGCGATGACCGGCACGCTATCATTGTATGATGCCGACGGCACACGCCAACATACGATCTATATCGGGGCCACCCCGGAATACGGCAAGGCTCAGTTCTTGGCTCGGATGGAGCGTGAAATCAACCACCTCAAAACCCACTACTCCGACGCCCGCTACGTCGGTTTAGCCGACGGCGCGGCCGATAACTGGCGTTTTTTAGAACACCACACCAGCGTTCAAATCCTCGACTTCTATCACGCCAGCGGTTACCTCGCTGATGTTGCCACAGCCGTCCACCCGCGCAGTAAGGCCAAGCGCAGCGCTTGGCTAAACACCGCGTGCCATCAGCTCAAACATGAATCGGGCAGCGCTGAACAGTTGTTGGCCGAAATGCAATCATTAGCCCAAAAAACCTCCTTGGCACCCGCCACCCAAGATAAACTAGCCAGTGCCATGACCTATTATGACAACCATCACCACCAAATGGATTACGCCCGCTTCCAAGCCCAGCATCTACCTATTGGCTCTGGGGTCACCGAGGCCGCCTGTAAAACCTTAGTTAAGCAGCGCCTGTGCGGTTCCGGGATGAAGTGGAAAGAAACCGGCGCCGCCACCGTGTTGAGTTTGCGCGCCTTGGTGCTGACTACCGCGCGGTGGGAACAATTCTGGGCCAAAGTGAATCAATATGGCTTCCCCGTCGCTGCTTGAATAGTATAGAACTGACAATTGATAAATGGACATATATATCAGAGGCTTATATTCAAGAAATGCGTTTTTATCAGCATACGAATCTATACATCAAATTGAGAGCACACCCGTCGCAGCAAAGGCGATTTTAGAGGCAAAGAAGCCGTTTTCTCACTGCAAGGTCAAGAACGTTTTCTGCTAGCTGGTATCGATGTCCATCACAGCGATCCTCTAGTCGGTGGTGAAAAACTAATGTCAAATGGCCAAAAGGTAGGCGCAGTCAACAGCCCTGCGTGGTCTCATAGAATGCAAAAGTCACTGGCACTGGTGCATCTGCATCCCGATAACACCGCACCAGGAACCCCGTTAGATGTTGTGGGTGATGATGTAACTTATACTATCACAGTAAGATATGCAAGTCCTGACAATTCACCTGCTCAAGGCATTATCGTCACAGACGATCACTATGGTGTTGCTTCCTATATGGCTGGTGATACCGATAATGATGGATTACTAGATGTA
>JAAEOP010000077.1 GCA_024223125.1 Chloroflexota bacterium | reverse complement strand
GTTTCATAGCCGCTGAGTACGGCCGTGTCTGCCACCCATTTCCCAAAACGCACTCCCGAAATCGAGTCGGCTAAAATAGGGAACCCCACATGCCGCGATAAAGCGGCCGCCGCTTCAGGAAACCCGCCACCCGGACAACGCGGCCCACATACAATCAAACCCCGGTCATGTGTGTCTACCAGATCGGCCAATGTGTCGAGTTGAGATGGCGTGGGTAAGATACGGCCGTGTTGCATGGAGATTGGGAATTGAGGACGAATCTCCAATCTCCAATCTCTCAATCTCCAATCCCCCCCTGGCTGCAATGGCTTACGAAAGGGAAAATTAAGATGTACCGGCCCCTTAGAGAATCCATTGGCGGTAGCGTAGGCTCGCACGGCCGTAGCTTGCACATTCCTTAAAGCTACCTCCGGCGCATCCGACTGCGGTAAAGCCATATCCACACTCCACAACACCTGATCGCCATACATTTTTACTTGGTCAATGGTCTGGTTAGCCCCACTGTGGCGCAGTTCTGGCGGTCGGTCGGCCGTTAAAACCAGCAACGGAACCTGGCTCATTTTGGCTTCGATGATGGCGGGCAGAAAGTTGGCGGCGGCCGTGCCCGACGTACACAACAGCGCCACCGGCCTGTCGCTGGCAACAGCCATCCCCAACGCAAAAAAGCCAGCGCTCCGTTCATCCAAATGCGTATATACTTCAATTTCTGGTTGGGCGGCAAAAGCCAGGGTTAAGGGAGTGGAACGTGAACCGGGGGCTATGCAAACGGCCGTTAACCCCGCCTGCGCCAACGCTCCCACAAACAACTGCGACCATAATAGGTTGGGATTATGTGAATGATTCATACACATCCTTCCTTGATATGCCTAGTACCCGTCGGCAGAAATCCTTTTCAGGTAAGGCTTTTTCAAAAACTAAATGATTCTACCCGTTTTGAAAAAGCCTCCAGCCAATTTCCGAAATGGCATCAATTCGGGATCATTATTTTCTGGAATTGGCCTAATTGCCACAGAGGCCATAGAGAAAAAGCTGCCGTGGTCTCTATGAACTTAGAACATCTCTGTGGCAATAATTGGCAAGTCACTTCACTTTCGCCAGACTATATTAGCGAACGATTGTGGGCAAATAAACAGAGAATGATACCGTTACCTCAACCGCAGTCAAACGTACCCTTTGAATATCTGTGCAGCCTCCCAGCATTTGCGTGGCATCATAGCTCATAAATGATATTCCCATATTATCCAGGGCAATGGACGGCCGTTCCCCCACATCCCAGGTTGAAAGCGAACAGCCAGGTGGAGGCGGTTCAAGAACATTTAACTCTGCGGCCGTTTCCACATATTCATTCTGCCATACAGATTGAGTAGAGTCACAGTCGGCCGTGCAAGCCGCATACCCCAACGATAAATTTTGCGAATGGTAAACAAGATGGGGCCGGTTTTGACCGTCCAGCGCCAAATCCAATTCCTCACCCTCATAATCAGCCAACCCCACCCCCCAATTTTGCCAACTTGTTGTCGAAGTAGCGCAATCCGTATCACACCAGGCATAGTAAGTCTGGTGATCCAACGACCCGGTATAAATGGCAAACCGAGGCTGATTATTATCCGTTATCGCCAGAGAAAGGTCAGCCTCTAAGCCGATTGCATAAAGCTGCTCGCCGATCCAATTTGCTGGATTATCACAATCGGCGGCACATTGAACGTATTCGGCCGTACTGTTGTCAAAGTTGTATAGCAAATGTAATTTACCGGCCGAATCCGCTATCAAATCAATGTCATAAAACTCAGTAGCTGCATTAATTTGCGTTTCCGACCAATTCGCCAAAACAGTACAGTTAACATCGCAATAAGCATAAAACAACCCCTTATGAGGCGGAAACGAACTGATGTCTGTGTAAACAAAACGAGGCTGCCCCTGCGGTGTCAAGGTCAGATTACGACGGCTGCTAGATTTGGTTGTAGCCACAGTAACTTGCGACCAATTGGCCGCGTCCAAACAATTGACATCACAAGCAGCGTAAATATAATCCCCATCCCCCAATGTTGTTTGCTGATAATACCAGACCAGACGCGGCTGCCCGGCCGGCGTGACGGCTAATGCGGCCGCAACCCCCAAGCGAGCATCCCCCACCGTTACCGTTGTCCAATTGGCAAACACATCACAATTAGTCGCACAATAAGCATAATAGATGGGGGTGATGCCGCCAACAGAATACTTGCTTTTGTATGAAACGTGAACGCCTCCGGCCCCATCTACTACAATGTCGCTCACCTGATTACTGCCTTCATAGGGCAGGAAGAAGGGGGTGTTTTGGACGACGTTATCTAAAGCAACGCTTGTATCCGGCGATATGGATATCAGGCCAAATAAGGATAGGGCAGTCGTTAATAAAATCATCAATTTGGGCATCATGTTTTTTGTCTCCTATCAATTTCGAGGGATTGGAGATTGAGAGATTTTCAGCCGCAATCTCCAATCTCACAAATCATGGTCAATTTGTAATCACGGGGAGAAACAGGTAACGGAGGGGATCGATATCGCTGGTTCTGGTTACTGATAAATAACTACAACCACGGCCGCTTTCATCATCTGTTACACAAACTTCTACTATATAAACGCCAGCTTGCGCGTAAGTGTGTGTGCCAACGACTATGCCCGCGCCGCCAGTTTCGGTGACAAGACCCGTTTCAGTTATACCGTCACCCCAATCAATAACGGCCGTGTGCGTATCCAAAACACCCGTATCCGTAAAAACAACCGCAGACAATGTAACCGTAGACGATACAACCTGGTCTGGACCCGCATCCACAATGGGCGGCACATTAACAACCGTCTCCAAAGCGCCAACCGAGGCACAGACCTGACCGTCATTACATATCGTGAAAGTTGCCGTATACACATCATCATCCGGGTAAATATAGCTGAGGTAAGCAAGGCCAAAACGGCCGCTGTCATTGGTAATCGTCAGCGGCCGTGTTCCCAACCCATCTCCCCAATCTACCGTACCCGTATGAGAATAAGCGGCATTGCTCTGGCTAAATGTCAACGTATGGGTAATGGTATCCCCCTCATCCACTGTGTTTTGATGCCATACCGTCACAAATGGCGCTTCAATCTCAGTTGTGGTTGTAACAGTCATCACGTCGCAGCCAGCAGCACCATCATTGTCCGTTACGCATACAGCCACATCAAAAACGCCGCTTTGGGTGTAGATGTGCGTAGCTGAAATGATACCGGAACCCAGATATTCGGTAACGACGCCTGACACTGTGATACCGTCGCCCCAACTTACAGTTGCCGTATGGGTGTCCATCATGCCCAGATCGTTGAATTCGGCCGGGGCTAATGAAAGCGATGTGTTAATTGATTGGTCTACACCGGCATTTACCACCGGCGGCACATTGAAGATGGTGACGGGAATATCGTTGCAGTCGGTCTCATCATCATCGTCGGTAACGCATATCTGGGCTGTGTAGTCGCCATTATCAGCATACCTATGTGTACTGGTCACAACATTTGAACCGTTGAGCAGGCCAATCGTGCCATTGTCGGCCGCAGAACCGTCACCCCAATCCACAACGGCCGTATGCGTATCTAACATGCCCGCATCAGCAAAAGTATGTGTAAGCTGCGCCGGCGCTCCTTCATCTGCATTTAACTCAGTCAACTCAAAAGCACTGTATCCCACCTCTCCCTGAGAAAAATTGAAGAATGCCAACCGGCCGGCGGGAAAGGCACCGCTGACATCCAATTCCAAAACATCATCCACAAAAACGCGCAGATGGGTGGGGCTGTATTGGAAAGTAAACTTGTAATCTGTGTAACGCTGCCAGCCAACATTACCCAGGTTAATGGCCCGATCTAACTCTTCCAGACCGTGGGTCAAATCCGTGCAGTCTGGAACATCAAAATTGTCGTGCGCCCAAAATTCGGCCGCGTCAGGAATACCAAAAACGCGCGAAACAGCCAAACCGGCGGGCGCATGCGCCGTTGTGCAGCCAATGGAGGAAGAAGTTTGGCTCGCTTTTTTCCAATCTACCAGCAAATATTCTGCATTAGGATTCAGCGTATCGTCAGGTTGAAAACCAAACGCAAAACCGATGAAGTCGTCGTCGCTGTTGGCGTCAACCTGAATATGTCCTTCTACTTCTATATTTGCTACCTCAAAATCACTGTAAAAAAAAGTGGGCTGGCCGTTTTGAGATTGAAATACGCTGTCGCCATCGGCCGCCACAATCCAATCTCCGGCCGGAAAACCGGGAACAGGCGGGTATGATTCGGCCGTCCAACGGTGTAGGTCTATAAAATCCACTACGGGCGCAGCATTAGATATGGTCGCCTGCAAACTGTCGCAGCCCACAGCGCCCTCATCATCTGTCAGGCACACCTCAACGTTAAAGGTCCCGTTATCGCCGTAAACATGGGCGGCTGAGACTGTGCCTGCCCCGCCGCCCTCGTTCACTGTGCCGGTGATAATTGTGCCATCTCCCCAATCAATTTCGGCCGTGTGAATATTGGCCGGATTGGTGTCGGTAAAAGTGGCTGGAGCCAGGTTGATTGTGTCGCCTTCGACGGCCGTCATATCCACACCAGCATCCACCACAGCCGGCGTACCAATATCAGGCGTCGTAGCGTCGCAATCATCGTCTATGCCATTGAACAGAATTTCAGGCTGCCCCGGATGAATATTGGGATTACTGTCATCACAATCGGGGACGGCGCTCCATCCATCGCCGTCGCCATCAACAGCCTGCACGTAGGCGATCCAATCCAGAGAAACCAGCCCGCCCAGAGGGCTGTTATCGGCAATGGCAGCCTCGATTGCATAAACGCCCGTATCCGTAGGGATATAAGTAAAGGCAACGCCGGAAGCGGTAAACACACCGTCTACAAACCATGAGATCGTTACCGGATCGCCGTCAGGGTCAGACGCCGTCACAGTAAACACCTGTGAAGCGCCAATCGTCAATTCCACCGAACGTGGATCAGGACCAAAGGCGTCGATGACCGGCGGGCTGTTGTCAGCGCCGATTGTGATAGGTGCATAACCGATATTTTGTTTGCCAATATCGCTTGTCGCCCGCAAGCCAACCCATCCCTGAAAAGCCTGTGTATAAACAAATGTTGGCGCAATGCCAGTTCCATCATTAAAGTCACCATCACCGTCCAAATCCCATTCATACAAAGCAATAGAGCCACCCGACCCCGAACCATTAAAGGTTACACTCGCGCCCTCTACCCCCAAATAGGGACCGCCGGCATTGATGACAGGTGTCAGGTCTACCACGAGCGAATTGTTCTCCAAACTATCAATAATGCTCTGCGTATCAGAAATCAAGATGCCAAGTTCAGTTATGAGATCAGCGTTATTGTTTTGCAAATCGGTTAATGTGTTGAGCAAATCGGTTTCAGTGAAAGAAAAGTCTCCTTCGGCAACAATATCGGCGGCAAGTTGATCAATTTCATCCGGAGTCAACCCTAAATTACGCGCCAATTGCACATCTTCCGTGACAAAGCCGGATGCTGCAATCTGGAGACGATACGTCTCCAGCTCGGCGCTCATGGTGTCAAAGTCAGTCGTATCGGCCGTTAGCGCGGCGCTCATTGTCGTCAGCCCATTATTTGTTTCAGAAAGCTGGCTGATCAGCAGCGTTGCGTAATCGCGCATGGCGCGGGCGTGAATAAGTCCCCATTCACTGCTATTGGCATTGTCTGCGCCCTGGTAGCGTTCCATTGAAGCCAGCAATGCCTGGGCTAACGCTTGTTCGTTCCCGGCGGCAATGCCTAATTCGGCCAGCGCTAACGGCAACGGCGCATCACTTTGGGCGTCCAGAACTTGCCGTGGAGACAGGGGGGTTAGTTGGTCATAATTAGGGTCTGGCGGGTCGGCGGCAATGCCGCCGTAATGACTGGCTGTGTTAAGAATGGCAGTCAACGTTGCTTTTTTAGGATCGGTCTGGAAAAATCGACCGGCAAACGAGCTTAGAAACGTTGTGACCCGATTGAGTTGATCACTCGGACTTAGCCGACCTGCCAACTCAGCCGCTACAAAGAGCTGACCCAGGCGATGATACGCGCTTTCCCAATGATCTCTCGCGTCGGCCGCTTCTGCTTTCATGGAGAGGATGGGTGCATAGGGAGGTAAATCAACAGGAACAATGACTTCAAGTGCAGGATCAAACAGCGTGTCTATGTCATCCAGTTTACCGTTTTGACATTCATCGTAAACAACAGCGTAAACGCCCGGCTCGATGGAGCCAACCGGCCCGGTTGCGCCGATAATTTCATTGATAAAAAGGCCGCCGCTGGCGCCCATCACGACATTAGGCACATCAGACACATCATTAAGTGTAGAGCCTACGGTTACGCTGCCGCTGGGCACAATGTAAACACTGGTAAATGGGTAGATAAAATCGGGTATACCGCCATCGGGACAAGAAGTAACGTAGTCTATGACGCCAAAATCAATTTGAATGATTGCATTGCCGCCGAATGTGGTAAATGCATCGCCATTCGGCCAAAGCAGCACACCGGAAACTTCTAGTCCAGCAACGTCTGTATTGAGCGTTTCGGCAAGCTCAACACGAGGTGAAGCCGAAGCGGCCATCATCACCGGTAAAAAGCATAACGCGAGTAGAACAGAAACCAGCAGCGGTATCTGCAAGAAAATTATATTGAGTCGTTTAGATTTATGTTTTGTATTCATTTTTAACCCTCGATCATATGCAGACAGGATGGCATCCCATGCTGTTTCTGCCCTTAAAATACTTTGAGGCCAAAGTAGAAAAATAATGATCCCAAAAGAAATGGAATTTTCCACTTTGGCTTGAGACTTTTTTTGTACGGAATTGGATCGGTTAATTTCAAAAAAACTAACTCACGGAATCACTCCGTTTATCATCTTTTGCGCCGGTTGTGACCATGTAGAGTACGTCGCTGCCAAAATGCAAGTCCACTCACGGCCGTCAGCAAAAACAAAACCATAACCACAGGCAGCGCGGCCGTATCGGCATCAGCATAGATGGATTGCAGAGAAACGGCCGTGGGCGCACTGCCGCGGTCCGCCATCAAAAACGAAGAGAACCCCGACGTATCGCCGTTTACCCAGGTATAGCTGGCATTGGTTCCGCGAGTAATACCGCTCAACTCCTGCCATGCACCGCCGCTAAAATGATAGGCGCTGGGTGTGGTCACTCTGCTCGGCACTTCGCTGGTTAAGGCCCACAGCGTCACATTGGCCGCCAGATTATTGGTTGGGGTAATGGAATAACAGCGTCCGGCATAATCGGGTGAGGCAGCGCCGTCAACAGTGCAAAATTCGGTCGCAAGGTCTACCGCTTTCACAGAGACGGCCGTGCTGCCCAGGTTGCTGCTACTGCTGTTGGTATCCAGGTCTACGCCGCGATATACGTCTGAGCCGCCGCTGGTCTGAATTTGCAGG
>JAAEOP010000076.1 GCA_024223125.1 Chloroflexota bacterium | reverse complement strand
GCCTCGGTTAATACGACGGTGGTTAATGCCAGCGGCGATTTGATTGTTACCCAGAGCGCTATCCCGGACCCGGTAACGGTAGGCCAACCTTTGTTATATACGGTCATTGTAACCAATCAGGGACCTTCGTCGGTTTCTGGGGTGACAATTGTTGATTTCTTGCCGGCAGATGTGGTTTTTAACTCCTTTTCACATAGCACAGGAGTGTCTTGCGTTGCCGCAAATGGGGCTGTAACATGTGGGCAGAGTACCCTGGCCGCCAATGCGCAAGCTTCGGTAACCATTGCGGTGACGCCCACTGCTGTCGGTTCGATTACCAATACCGTTAGCGCTTCGGCCAGTGTGGGTAACGATCCTAACCTGAATAACAATTCGGACATCGTTACCACCTCGGTGTCGGGTCTTGAAGTTGTCGTCGGCCCGGCTTCACCACCGACAGGCCTAACCTTTACCAATCTGGCAGGCGACCCCACAACAATCTCCATCCCTGGTGGCGCTGTGTCTGAAACTATTCGACTGGTTTATGCGCCGGTCACGCCCTCGGCCGGGTCGCCTGGTGGCTTTATATTTACCGGACACGCCTTTACTCTGGAAGCATATACTATGCCGGAGGAGAAGCTTTTACAAAATTACGTGTTTAGTCGCCCCCTGACTATTGATATTACGTATAGTGATAATGATGTGTCCGGCGTAAATGATGAGAGTGGGCTGATGCTGTACTATCTCAACGGCTCAAACTGGGTGGATGTGGCTACAACTTGTGTGCCAACATCCACCTATCAGCGTAATACCAACGCGAATACCCTTGCTGTAGACATTTGCCATCTGACAGAG
>JAAEOP010000075.1 GCA_024223125.1 Chloroflexota bacterium | reverse complement strand
GCTCATTGCGAATACGTACCGGAGGCCCGGTTGAACCCCTTGTTTTTGTGATGGTCACCGTCATTTTTCTGGTTTTGTCCCCCGCCTTGCTGCCAGGGGAGTTTTTTGAGTTATTAAAGGATTTACGCGCTTTAGTTTGAAAAGAGCAGGTGGATTAGCGCTTGATATTATCCAGACCGTCGACGGGCATAAATGAACATTTTGGGGATTGGAGATGAGGAGATTTTTTGCGCTTTAATCTCCTTAAGCGAAGCGACTCTCCAATCTCTTAATCTCCATCTAAATTGTTGCTTTGCGACCTTGCAAAGTTATCCATCCCCTTGTGGGAGGTCATATGTCGCGCATTAGTTTTACCCAAATTTTACTCGTTTTCCTGGCCGTAACTTTTTTGGTGGTCGGGTTAAACTTTGGCAGTTATTATTTTCCGGCCGAAGAGTTGACGTCACGCAAAGGCGGGCGAGTCTCCTTTATTCCACGGGACTATCGCCAAATAGTGGTAGATTATCGTCTTTTAGTCGGCGCTGGTGGGACCGGTATTTTTGTTGTTGTGGGCGGCTGTTGGTTGGCCGCCGAGATTGTGGCCCGCACCTGGCAACGTGGTCGTAATCGAGAATTAGCCGCTAATGCAGTGCTGCTGAAAATAGCGCCGCGCGTGGACGACAAAAGCAAATGGGAGGCGGCGGCTGATATGTGGGGGGCGCTGCACTCGACCTTGTCCAGACCG
>JAAEOP010000074.1 GCA_024223125.1 Chloroflexota bacterium | reverse complement strand
CTGCCTTGAGGTCGCCTTCCGGCTTGTTCATGTCCACGAGTTAGGTTCAAATTCGCCGACCAAATCTCACCTTTTTTGTAAATTACATGTTCTGGTCACGGCCGAGGGCGCGAAAGGATGTTTGAGGTTGCCAACACAAACGGTTTTTGGCATATCCACCAATGATAGTTTACTGTTGACAAGTTGGTGAGACCCAGTTTGGATGAATAGTTTGCCATTCAGATACGGCCATTTCCATTTTATCTACTGCCTCCCCCCACGCTTCTTCTGGGTCTCTGCCGCCTAGTGTAATTTGTTGCAGCATCGTGTCAACAATTCCCGGCGAATCAAACACAACAGAAGACCAGGGAGGGACATTATCTGAACGGAGAAAACGGCCGTTACTTACAGATCCCATATTCATTGCCGGATGGTTCGTGTATGGAACCCAATCATAAAATGAAGTCAGCCAATCTTGATGTTGATTGACGTAGGGCAAATCATATTCAAGGCTTTTCTCACGCACTGATTCTAAAGGTGGGATCATATGTCCTGGCACCGCCATATCATAGCGTAGTAAGCGATCCCCACTAACTAACCATTGCAAAAATTCCTTCGCTTCATCTCTATGGCGCGTTCCAGAAGCGATGGCAAACCGGCTCCACACCCCAAGTGTCACCTGTTCTGGCCCCCACGGTGGGAAAAGAACAACCGACTTGTCAGCTAATTCTGGGGCCTTGTCGGTAATGTTTACGCCAAGCCGTCCAGCATACATCACCATCGCTACCCTGCCCCGCAAATAGGCATCAATTTGCTCACCATACCCCCAAGTCGTCGACCCAGGTGGTGAATATTGTGATAGATCCGCCCATTTCTTAACTGCAATTAATCCCGTCGGCTCTCCAAAAGTCACATGCCCCGCGCAATCAAAATAGTCTCCTCCATTTTGCCAAAGGAACGTGGAAAAATAGTTAGTTGTGGCATTATTTTGCCCATTTGGCAAAGCAATGCCATAAATTTCGCCATGCGTCAATGTTTCGGCTGCTTGCAACACCTCATCATATGTTGTGGGGAAAGCCAAACCAGCTTGCGCAAACAAATCAGTCCGCACCCAAAGCGTATATACACTCGTTGCATATGGAATCGCATACACCTGCTTATCGTACACAAATAGGCTGCCATCCATATAATCCTCGGCCCCAATTTTGGCAACTACGTCGTTTAAGGGCAGTAAATAGCCCGCCTCCGCCCAATCTGTCATAAAGGTTGGTTCAATTTCAAAGATACCTAAGTCAGCGCCAGAAGCCAGGGCAATCAATAAACGTCGGCCACGAGAAGAGGGGGAAGCGACAACAATGTCAATTTCAATGTTGGGATGAAATCGCTGATATTCGGCAATCAACAGTTGCAAAGTTGCTAATTGATTGGGATCACTTTCAGTCGTAAAAAAGGGGATCACCTTAGGGGTGGTCAAGTCTGTATGGCTAAGAGATGATGTTGGGGTAGGGGTTATGATTGGTTGATAGCTTTCGCAAGCCGTTAGCAACAGTGGTATACAACCTATTAATAAAAGGAATAAGTGAGGCAAGGCGTGATTGCAGTAACATAACTGAGGACAACTGTCTTTATAATTTATTACAATTTCCTCCTCACAACAATTAAGATAAACTTTCTTCTGCTTTATTATACCAAGTAAAATATCCCCAGGACATCATCATTAATAGGGCCACCATAACGGAGGATGCTGCTGCTGCCATTCCAATTTGCCGGGCATCGAACGCAAGATAGCGTACCAAGACTGGTAATGTCGTCGTACCAAAGAGTGGACCACCAAAGGCAAACAAGTACACCATGTCAAACTCATTAAACATCCAAATCGTACGCAGCAATAGGGTAATCACAATGACTGGCATCAGCCAGGGTAAAGTTATGTGATGAAACAGTTGCCAACGAGTCGCGCCATCTATTTGGGCTGCCTCTTCCAAATCTATTGGTATAACTTGAAGGCGAGCCAACATCATAATTACGACGAAAGGAGTATATTTCCATATCCCACCGATTATCACAAAAATCAAAGCGGATGATCGCGAAGCTAAGAAGGCAATAGGACGTTCAATTAGCCCCCAATCTAACAGGGTGCGGTTGACAATACCCAAAGTCGGATCAAGCATATACCGCCAGGTGACGGCGATGACAACAGCTGGAATTAAATAAGGAAATAAAACAACCCCCCGTGCCAGATTGCGTCCCTTGAACTCTTGATGTAGTAGTAGAGCTATCCCCAATCCTAATATTAACTGTACAGAAATGGTCAAAAATGTCCAGATAAGTGTACGAGCTAATGATTCCCAAAATAAACGCTGTCCCAATAATTCTTGATAATTATTTAGACCAGAAAAACTCATAGCTAAGGTGGCAGATTCGATGCGAAAGAAGCTGGCGACTAAGCCTTGCAAGACTGGGTAGATAGCAAATGCCGTTATGAGAATTACCGAAGGCGCAATCATTAGTACGGCTAAGGAGCGATCTGTCAGTTCAACGCGGCCGTTACCCGAACGCCTCAACCATTTACCAGATTTCATTTAAACGTTTCCTATGTTTAAGTGTCTGTCACTTATACAAGTGACAGACACTTGCGAACATAACGTTGCCTGACTGTAATTTTGCTAAACGCTCATTACAGATAAATTTGGCTACTAGTTAGACGCTTGAGGCGCTTCTGGCGGCACCCAATCAGGATGTTCGGCCAGCCAATCTTCTTGAACCTGCACCATTTGCTCAATGGCTTCTTGCCAGGCTGTTTCCGTATCCTTACCGCCTATGTAGATTTCCTGGAGCATCAAATCTAGAATGCCACCTCGGGAAAAGACTGCACCTCCCCATGGTGGTCCATAATCATGCTTAACAAAATCACATCCTTGCATAGAGCCCATGTTATTGGCAGGATGGTTTGTAAACGCGGCATGCTCATTAAAAAAGGCTAGCCAATCCGAATGATTCCGTGCATAGTCAGAATCCCAACCTTCTAACAAGGCTCCTACTTCGTTTGTTGGTGGAACCATATGTCCAATAACGGTGGCGTCATAACGAGCCAAACGATCACCACTCAAGAAAAATTGCAGAAAATCCTTAGCTGTTTCAGGGTAAGCTGTATTGTTGGCAATTGCAAAGCGGCTCCATGAACCATAAGTTACGTAATCACTGTCGTCTGTATTAGACCACGGCAAACGAATAATATCAGAAATAGGTTCCAATTGAGGTGCTTGCTCTGGCATACGTACCCCTAACCGGCCAGCATAGACACTCATAGCTGCCTGTCCGGACACAAACGCTGTAACCTGGTCGCCCCAACTCCAATTTTCAAAACCAGGGGGCGCGAATTCTGTCAAGGCAACCCATTGATTGATGGCATCTAAAACTTCCGGCTCATCGAAACGAAATTCACCTGTCGGAGAATAATAATCCAGACAGTTGTTCCATAAGTAAGTTGAGAAGAAGTTTACGGACGCATTTGTAGAACCTGGAATTGCAATACCATAAATGCCTTCACTAGGATTATTCAAAATTTCAGCCGCAGCCAGTACTTCTTCATAATTGGTGGGTGGCTCAAGACCAGCTTCTTCAAACAAGTCTGTCCGAATCCATAGACCATAGACACTGGTTGCATAAGGTATACCGTAGACTGTGCCATCCTTCTCATAATAGCTGCCAGGTACATATTCGGCTTCACCACCGATGCCTTCGAATACGTCGTCTAGTGGTAGTAAAAACCCGGCTTCTGCCCAGTCATTTGCAAATGCTGCTTCCATCTCAAAGATGCCTGCGTCGGCGCCAGCTGCCAACAAGGTAGCGATGCGTTCACCACGAGTAGCTGGTGTTCCTGTGACAACATCAACGAATACATTCGGATTTTCTTCATGGTATTCATCAATTATCTCATTCAAAATTTCCAACTGAGGTGGATCCGCTTCCGTTGTGAAAATTGTTAAAGTACGAGGTCCAGTTTCATCCACTGGGGCTGCTTCGGCTTCAACCTCAACAACCCGTGTTACCTCCACTTCTTCTATGATCGTTTCTGTAACAACTTCCCCTTCGACCATTCGTGTTACCTCTACCTCTTGGACAACCGTTTCTATTACGGTTTCGGTGACTACGCGGGTAACTTCTACTGTTTCCGGGGTACCAGAACAAGCGCCCAAAATCATGATTAGTATGGCTATTAGGGCAATATTCAGTGCTTTTCTCATTTCTTTCCTCCATAGAGTTTATAAATGATTTATCAGTGTCTATTAAACT
>JAAEOP010000073.1 GCA_024223125.1 Chloroflexota bacterium | reverse complement strand
GTCGATTTTCGCCTTGAGTATGGCAATCATATTCGAGGCCGCTCTTTTTATGTCTCAGCCAATTTGAGCAAGATTGATCTCAAAAAGAATCGCCGGCCTGATATTGGTATTTTAGGAGATCCCAACCAATTTTTACGTGACTTGGCCAGGCGGATGTTGGATGGTGAGCGATGGCAAGATTGGAAATCGACATTGCGCCAGGCCCAACATGAGAGAGAGGCTGAAATTGGACAAATGGCTCTGCAGCCCACAAAACGCATCAATCCATTGCATTTATGCCGGGAACTTGGGCAGTTAAACAGTGCCGAAACAATTTTTGTGGCTGATGGAGGCGATTTTGTGGGGACGGCCTCTTATATTGTGCAGCCACCCGGACCGCTAACCTGGCTCGATCCCGGCCCATTTGGTACATTGGGTGTCGGGGCCGGCTTTGCGCTCGGGGCAAAATTGGTGCGCCCCGAGGCCAATGTTTGGATTATTTATGGGGATGGTTCGGTGGGGTATACGTTGGCCGAGTTTGATACTTTTGTGCGGCACAAGGTCCCTGTGGTGGCCCTGGTTGGTAATGATGCCGGCTGGGCTCAAATTGCGCGGGAGCAAATCGAAATTTTTGATGATCCAGTCGCCACAGAATTGGCTGATACAGATTATCATCAAGCGGCAATTGGCTTTGGCGGGGCCGGCTTTAAGGTCGATGATCCGGAGTTTGTTCCGGAAACCTTGCAGCAGGCTTTGGATACGGCCAGTAATGGACAGCCCGTTCTCATCAATGCCCTGATTGGTAAGACC
>JAAEOP010000072.1 GCA_024223125.1 Chloroflexota bacterium | reverse complement strand
TGCAGGTAATTGTAAAATGTACCCTTTGAAATGGAGAGTTGTTCACAAATTTCTTTGACGGTTAGCGCCCCTTCCCGATAAAGTTGCTCAGCAATGATGGCCGTATGCTGTGCTTTTTGGGACAAACCTTTTGGCCGGCCGCCCTTTCGACCACGAGCCCGCGCTGCCGCCAGGCCAGCCTTGGTTCGTTCCCGGATGATGTCCCGTTCAAATTCAGCCAGGGCGGCAAACAGATGGAAGGTGAACTTGCCGTGCGGGGTGGTAGTGTCAATGTGATCATTCAAACTGTACAGTCCGGCCCCTCTCTCCTGAATCTCGTTGACCAGACTTACCAGGTCTTTCAGCGAGCGCGCCAAGCGGTCGAGTTTCCAAATTACAACCGTGTCCCCCTCCCGTAACTGGGCCATCATACGTTGCAATTGCGGCCGTTCTTTGGCTGAACTGGTGATTTTTTCCTTGTAGATTTGAACACAACCTACCTTTTCCAGAGCATCCAACTGTAATGACAAATCCTGGTCTTGGGTACTGACTCGTGCATAGCCTATTTTCATCGCAAGCGTCCATTAAAACGGTATGAACACAATTAAACTATACTTTGAATCAATTGACCAGTTTTTTGGACGTATTTTGGGGATGAAATTATCCGTTGGAGAAATGGTGCGCAGTGTCCATCAAAACGAGCGTTTTTTTGGATGTGCAGAACAGACCGCGAAAGCTGGTTTTTGCGCTTCCGTATGACACAACGATTAGGTAAACGGGTTTAAGCTTCTTGTCCCAACCGTTCCATTACCCACATCCTGATCATTGTTTGATACCCAATACCTTTACCGACAGCTAACAACTTTAGCTGGTCAATTACGGAAGGATCCAATCGTAAAGATATTTGTTTCATGGACGGTCGGGCATCGACAAAAGCCACATTTACGGCTTCGGTCTCATCAAAAAAGTCTGTGGAATCGTGCGAATCCCAGAAATCGGCTTCTTCTTGTTCTGTCTTGAATTGAGGAATTTTATCGACCATATTACACCTCACTTGCGACTAAAATGCCGCTTTTCGGACGGCGTCATATCACGGGCAGAAATTACCTTGATGCGTTTTCCTTTCCAGGCAAAAACGACAAACAGATAGCGACCATCATATGAACGGCCGTATAGCAGATACTTGTCTCCCTTTGTCCGTCTCACTTTATACGGTGGATTGAAGAACATTTCTTCGACTTCATCTGGAGCAACGCCATGTTTCCAGTCCAGTTTGTCAACAACCCAATCTGCCCAGATAAATCCTTCGATCCGCCGCATTAATCGCCTCGTTTAAATATGTATTGTATCTACATCGTATACTTATTGTAAATATTCTGACGGGAATTGTCAATTCCGGGTAGCAAGCAAATGCCATTTTCGCATCACGCCTTAACCTCACTGGCGAGAGGTAATTTCATTAAGCCTACTGGTTCATTGAATGCATAGAAAAAACTTTATGTTAATGAGACCGGAAATTTTCCGACGCATACGACACAGACCCCTATCCACATCTCCAGGCTATTCTCCAAAAAGCGATCGATTGGGAGTTGATCGCCCAGCAGTATGACGAGATGGTGAAATATGCGACGGCGCTGCGGTTGGGAACGGCCGAAGCGGAGGCTATTTTGCGCCGGTTTACGCGCAAGAACCAACAACATCCCACGTACAAAGCTTTGGCCGAGTTGGGACGCGCCCTGAAAACGATTTTCATCTGCCGCTATTTGGCGCATGAGGCGGTGAGAAGAGAAGTGCAAGAAGGCTTGAATGTGGTTGAGAATTGGAACAGCACGAATTCGTTTATCTTGTACGGTCGTCAGGGTGAACTCAGTTCCAATGATGTCAACGCCCAGGAAATTACCATGCTGTCCATGCACTTGTTGCAAGCCTGCCTGGTTTACGTGAATACGTTGATGGTACAAGAAGTGTTGGCAGAGCCGAAGTGGCATGACCGTATGATCGAAGCGGATTGGCGTGGATTAACGCCGCTATTCTACAATCACGTAAATCCCTACGGCATATTTGAATTGGATATGGCGACGCGAATTCCATTGGCGGATGTGCCAACGGCCGTCGCCGCATAGTGCAATGAAAGCAGTATTTTGTTAAACAGATAACGGTCG
>JAAEOP010000071.1 GCA_024223125.1 Chloroflexota bacterium | reverse complement strand
TATTGTGACACCGACCGGGGAGAAACCTTTGGCGCCCGTTACACCGTCAACCATGCGGCCGGCTCCAACAACGTCACCTTAAACCATGAAACCCATATCGGCCTGTGGATGACGCTGGGGGAATTTGACCTGGCGACCAGTAGCGGCTCTTTGTATCTTTCTGATTTGACGACGACGGACAACGGCCGTGGCGTCTGGTTTGACGGTGTGCGGCTGCTGCTGGTAGGGGATGCCGATATTCCCACCACCGTTGCTAATACCGCTCCCACCCCCGATTTATGGCTAACCAATTCCGCTGTAGACTTCACCTGGGATATTGAAGGGCCTAATACGATTTTACAAACAATGTTACAGGTGGCTACCGATGCCCAAATGAGCAATCTTATCGTCAACCAGACGTGGGCAAGCTCGGTAGAACAATATACACATACCTTTACTCAGGATTATGCAGATTTGTTTTGGCAGGTAACGGCCGTTGCCCAAAAAGAAGATGGCAGCAGCGAAACCAGCGTCTCCCAGGTGACACAGTTTAGCCTGGATGCCACCGCGCCCACCTCCACCATCACAACTGTCTTTCATGTTCCCAACCAGGTTTATTATAATGTCGCCTGGAGCGGCAGCGATAATCTTTCTGGCATCAGCAGTTACAACATTCAAATTCGGGCTGCGGGAGACACAAACTGGACAACCTGGCTGTTAAACACAATCCAAACATCGGCCGTCCTCTATCCGCCAGACGGCCGTGTCTATGAACTCCGCAGCCAGGCCACCGATGCGGCCGGTAATATTGAACCAGAACATGCCAATGCCGACGGCCGTACCGATCAGGCAATTCAACTAAGCAATGGTATAATGCTGCCGATTATTAGACGGTAATTTGAGAGATTGGAAATTGAGAGATTATCCCAATCTCCAATCTCCTAATCTCCAAAAAAACAACCGGAGGCGGCAACAAACATGGCGGATATTCAACAAGTAGATATTTTAATTGTGGGTACGGGGCCATCGGGGACATCTACAGCCTTACACCTTATCAAAAGCAACCCAGAGTGGGCCAAACGAATTGTCATGGTAGATAAAGCTGTGCATCCGCGCGAAAAGTTGTGTGGCGGCGGCATTACCCATCTGGGGCAACACATTCTAGCTCACCTGGGGCTGGAACTGGAACCCAACCGGTTTGATGTGCGCGAAGTACGGCTGACGTATGAAGATAAATCTTACTCCTTCTATGGCAACCCGGTCTTCACTATTATCCGGCGAGATGAGTTTGACCATTGGCTGCTGCAAACGACCGTTTCCCACGGCGTCACAGCATATCAAGGCGAAGCTGTCACCGACATAACCACCCATGATGAATATGTAGAAGTGATGACTACACAGCGTACCTTCCACGCCAAAATGGTGGTAGCGGCCGATGGCTCACGCAGTTTTGTGCGCCGGCGGCTGAAATGGGATGACGACTCTCGTGTAGCCCGGCTCATTGAATTGTTAACCCCCGAAAATGAACACCTCCAACCCGAATTCCGCGACGGGGTAGCTATCTTCGATTTTACACCGATGAGCAGCCACAATTTGCAAGGGTATTATTGGGATTTCCCCAGCTACGTGCAGGGGCAGGCGCACATGAACCGGGGCGTTTTTGACAGCCGCGCCCGCCCCGAACGGCCGAAAGCCGACCTGAAACAAACACTCAATGATGAATTGGTTGAACGGGGTCGCGACATGGAAGGTCTTAAAATCAAAGGGCATCCCATTCGTTGGTGGTCAAAAGACGGCCGTTTTGCCATCCCCCGCGTCATTCTTGTTGGCGATGCCGCCGGAGCCGACCCCTTGATGGGCGAAGGTATTTCCTTTGCCCTGGGTTATGGCAGCGTGGGGGCACAGGCCATTGAAGACGCTTTTGCTCGCCAGGATTTTAGCTTTGCCACGTACCGGGACATTGTTGTGTCAGACTCCCTCTTTAAGCAGCTAGAAATTCGTACCAAACTAGCCCGGTTCGTGTACATGCTCAAATATCCGCGTCTGTTTCGTTTTGGCTGGTCGGCCGCCCGCATCATCATCCGCTTCACCCGCTGGCGCAACCCGGAATATGTGCCCACCATTCCCCCAACTTTGACGTTGAAAGAAGTGAGCGGTGTATAGTTTTCAGTGTGCTGTTTTCAGTTTTCAGTAGGGGCTTATTGGCAACTCAATAGATGAATGGAATCAGTTTTTTGGTACTCTCTTTATACTTCTGATACGCATCCTGGAATTCTTCGGTCAACAATTTCTCCTCTAGCCTGATCCGGTTAAGGACAATCGGGATCAGGAGTAATGAAGTTAAAAAGCCATACAAACTTACAGCATACAGCGGCAGGCCGGCGACGCCCATGATGCCTCCCAGATATATTGGATTTCGCGTGAAGCGGTAGATGCCGTGTGTAATAAGTTGGTGGTCTTCCCTTATGATTACAGTCCCAGAGTAATTTCGCCAGAGTGTAGCCTGGCCGACAATCATAATTAATAATCCAATAAAAAAAAGAGCCAATCCAATAATACTCTGCACCGGAAACATGGACAGATTCTGTGGTTGCTTAACCAGTCCCCAAACAGTTCCCCAAAATCCTGACAAACCGTTTCTTGCACCATCTCTGGCACAGAATTGCAACACTATGATAAAGACCGTCATCCCAGGAATAGCAAACTGGAGTATGTCGTCTCTTATAGCATTTCGTACAATTCTATGCCTTTTAAGAAATCGGTTTTTTGTCATTTCGGACGGCCGTACAACCACCAATACTTATCCTGTGGATAGGCTGCCGCCCATTCTGTTGGCCAGACAAAACTGCCCGCCACCCAATAAATCCGCAGCGCACTGTCCATCATTTTCAGACTGTCAGTTTTAACGTTGCCCATCTGGTAAGGAGGGTTGTGCAAAAAATCTATCAGGGCGGCGATGGCGGCGCGGTTTTCTACGGCCGTTTCATAATTCACCGCTGCCAAAGCCGTTTCTCGCTTAACGTCATTCATATAGGTTCCCCATTGACGACAACGAACGCCTAATTCTTCATGTGCCCGTTTCTCTGTAACCACAACTTTTTCTACTAACGCGGCCTGAAATTGGGCGACGGCCGTGTCCAAGCGATCCCTTTGCCCCGCGTCCAACAAATCGGCCAGATGACGCAGCCGGTATTGACGCAGCAAATATCCGCCAAGCGTCAACTTGGGCATATTCCCGTGTGTCATTTGCCAATACAACACATCGCTCTTTAGGAAATCCTCCATCTCATCGGCCATCGTTTCTAAAATGTCCAAATCCCACTGTAACTTTTCCAGACTTGTAACCATATCATTACCTCCTTGCGGTATAATCTGGACCGCTTATACGTTCATTATAACAAGAATCTGCCTACAAAAGGATTGCCAAATGTCACAACTTCACCGAATAATTGTCTTTGTTTTTCTACTCACACTTTTACTCCTCCCGTTAACTGGATTTGCCCAAACGGACGCCACTGCCATTGACACGATGATGATTGATTTCTGGCCTGATTATGATCGCCCGGCCGTTCTTATTTTGCTCACCGGTACATTGCCAGAAGAGACGCCTCTGCCCGCGGCCGTCACCATTCCCTTGCCCGAAAGCGCCGACCTCAATGCCGTCGCCCGCATCACAGACAATGGCATGATGCGCGACGACATCGAATATACCAACGAGAATGGGATGCTCTCTTTTACCACCCCGGACGCTCGTTTTCGGGTAGAGTATTACCTGCCTTATTCGGCCGCTGGAAACCAACGAGAATTAGAGTTTACCTGGCTGGCAGATACGGCCGTTAACAATCTAAAAATTGCCGTCCAACAGCCAGCCGCCGCAGCCAATGTGCAAACCCAGCCCCCGGCCGTCTCCACTATCCAAAACAGCTTAGATGATCTCACTTATCATAATCTGCCGGAAACGGCCGTGCCCGCCGGAACACCCTACACCGTGCAACTGTCCTACACTATGAACACCCCGACTCTCAGTGTCGAACAGGCTGCCCAACCTGCCCCACCCCCAACTGAACCGGTCCCCGTCCAGAACCAAAATCTCAATTGGCCGCTCATTCTGGCTATCAGCGGCGGAGTACTGGTTGTAATTGCTGTTGTCTGGCAAATGACTTCCAGTCGTCGCCAGCCCAAACGGCCGCATAAAGCATCCCCCAAGCGCAGACCCAAAACGGCCGCTAAATTCTGTCATGAATGCGGTGTATCTCTTCAGTCTGAAGATAAATTTTGCCGGGAGTGTGGCACGGCCGTGAAAAAACGCAAATAAAACAAACCGCAAAATGTAACCAGCATGTCTTTACGTTTTACACAAACTCCCCCAAACAAAAAGCCCGGCAACCTGCCGGGCTTCACTGATTACTGAAAACTGATAACTACCTACGGGTTACGGGTACTCATAAGCATCCCCCATCAAGAAAGCCAACATATCGGCCATATCTTGCGGGTTGCGCCCAAAGCTATTAGCAAAACTGCCCGACATCAAGCTTGGATCTGTGCAAGGCCCAGTGGGGCAATCTGGAGAAATAAAAGCGTTCTGATCAAGAATAGATTCGTAGATGTAATCTTGAGCCGAGTAGCCATCAATCTTACTGCCGCCAGTTTCGGCAATATCGCCTAACCAGGGACCAAGTGCGGCCGACCCTTCCTGATCTGGCAGTCCATGACAGCCACTACATCCATTAGCCAGGTAAACGGCTTCCCCAGCTACCGGATCGCCAGATTGTGCTTGAAACACAACAGGATCGGTGATATCCATTATCTGATACTCAGCCGCAGCGCCAGGGCCAGGTTCTGGCCAAACAAAAATGACTGGCTCATCTTCACAAAACTCAGGGCTGCCCCAGTTCAGAACAAAATTAGAGACGTTATTTACCTGGTCTGGACGCATGGGGCCGCCAAACTCATTTAACCATGCCGGCATGATGGCACCCCGGCCGGCCGTCACCGTTTTCTTAACAAAGGTCTCAATTGTACCTTCCCAGCCTACATCTAGCAGACGTTTCGACGGCTCACCGCAAAGTAGAAAATAATCATTTAGCGGCAGTCCTACACAATTAGGATCACCGGAAGCATCAACACAGCCGTTTTCCGTCCCCGATTCTGCTGTGCCATCAATACCATGGCAGGATGCACAATTGTCGGCATAAATCTGAGCGCCAGTTTCTATGGAACGGCCGTGTGCCGCCCCCGCAAAATCCTCTAGCCGAGCCGGTTCTCGCAGCGCCGCATATCCTAAAACAACCATCGTCAACATAAATGCGACTGTTCCGATAACAACTTTTACTTGCATTCGTCTATCCTCGTGTCCACTGTTCCATCATAAAAAACCCGGTTTCTTGTTGGATAATCTGATTTCTATAGGAGAACAGAAACCGGGTTTTTACTGCGTAACTTTTTTTCAGGAACTTAACAACCCTTGTTAACATACTGGCACTCTTCCTCATACAAGGCTTCTTCATGCCGGTAATCAATAGCTTCCTCTGACTCAATCAAAAACTCACCTGGATTTTGGGGGTCTACAACTTCATAGAAAAGCTGCAACTGCACCATATTGTCCTGCTTCTGGGTAATCTTAAGTTCGGTATACGGGTCAGGCATCGCATTATCTGTGAAATGATTTCCATACTGCACAATATTCCCATCTTCATCTGTAATCGGCCGGCACGAAACCCAATCATAGGGGGCATCCTGGTTGCCATTCAACTTACAACTTTGCCGGTACATTGCTTCGTAATATTCCTCTAAAGCTCGCGTCAGGTGGGGGTTGCCTTCAATTTCTTGTAGAGGCACATACGTATCCACTGTCAGATATTCATAAGGGACGCCTTTCAAAATGCTGGGGCCTTCTTCCGGTAAAACCTCACCAGACACCTCACGTTCAGGCGAACTGGCAACCCGGAATTCCGGCGTACCCATCCAGTTAGAGACCAGCATAAAAGCGATAAACAAGAAAGAGATTGATAGACCCACACGACGATCGGCATAACGGCGGCTCTGTCCTACTTCAAAATAGGGCATCACAATAAACATCACCAGCAAAAATGGAATGAAACCGATCACAACTGTTTTGGGCGCCAGTTTTAACCACCCCTGTGACCAGGATAGATACCAGGGCGCGACCACATGCAGCGGCGTCACCACTGGGTCGGCGTGGCTTTCCAGCGGCGCATCCCAGAACCAGAGTGATCCGGCCGTCAGGAACAAAGTCAAAATCGCTGTCCACATCAGTTCGCTGGTCAGAATATCCGGGTTAAAGTAAGTACGTTCCTTTCGCGGTACGCGCTTGGCCGTATCATTGCCCACCTCTTCACGGCCGGGGGGCAAGGAAAGGCCGTGCAAAATCACTTTGTAGTAATGAACAAAGAAGAAAACGCCCAATATAAGCGGCAGCAATAACACATGGAATAGATACCAGCGCAATAAACCACCGGCGTCCAATGCCGGGCCGCCTTGCAAAATAAATAATATAGTTTGGTTAACCACTGGCGGAGCCGGGGCCGCTTCAGCGCCAGAGAGGAATACTGTCAACGCCCAATACGCTAACTGATCCCAGGGCAGCAAATAACCACTAAAGCTCAATAAAGCGGTTAAGGTAATCAAAAGCATACCGGTGGCCCAGGTGAACTGGCGCGGCTTCTTGTAGCTGCCGGTGATAAATGTTCGCAGCATATGCAAAGCCACCACCAAAACCATCACTTCTGCCCCCAGGCGGTGCATATTCCGCATGAGTTGCCCTAAGGGGACATTACTCAAAATTTCCCACATGTTGCTATAAGCAATCAGGGGGCTGGGGGTATAAAAAATCATCAGCAAGATACCAGTGATTGTTTCCCAGACCATCATGAAGGTAGACAACCAGCCTAAACGGAAGGTGGGATAAATGTGGGTAACTTCTGTGTGATAAAAACTGGGGCGAATGTGGAACCAGAAACCATCGGCGTGAGGGCGCAAACGGGGATTCGGCCGGCGCGGTTCGTCGCCGCGTAATGCGCCCCGAATATCGCTGATGTTCATACCGGTCGTAATGCGGGTAACAACCTCATCGGTTTTGGTGATGAGAGCCTGTTTCAACCCCATCTCGCTGATTTGTTCAAAAATGGTTGCCATTTCTTACTCCTTCATCTCTTGGGGCTTAGGGGCAATTGCCTGCAAAATCACACAGCACTTTCTCGATGGGACCTGTTTTCTTGGCGCCAGTATCTACGCTAATGAATATGGCCCCATCAGGAACTGCTACAGGCTGGTAAAAATTATCTACTTCTGGTGATTGTGAACCGGCAATGGGGTTTTTGTCGGCATCGAGGAATTCAAGCTGGAACCGGTCCAGAGAACGGGGAGCAGGGGCTTCGATACGACGGCCGTCTAAGCGAAATTTTGACCCATGACAGGGACATTCATAACGATTATTGGCTGGCGTCCAGGCATAAATACAGCCCAGATGGGTGCATACCTTATAGATAGCCGCTACCCCGACAATGGGTTGGCTTTCATCTTCCGCCAAGGCAAACAATTCATTAGGTTCATTTGAATTCAGGTTGACGAGCCAGAAACGGCCGTCGGAAAATTTGCCTGGCGCTGTGTTTATCTCCGGCAGCTGGCCCAACGGCACCACAAATTTGCCTCCAAATTCCCCTTCCCGAAAACGGGGAATGAGGAACCAGATCATAAGACCGGTAAATTGTGCCAGGTACAGGGCGATTGATGCACCCCAAATATAATACAAAAACTCGCGTCGTGAAATGCCGCCGCTCTGCGCGTCGGCGCCTATTGCTGCATCTGCCATATGGCTATTCTCCTGACTTTATAAATTCTGTAGATTCCCTTCTTCCAAATATTGACGAACCTGCCAGGGTTTTCAATTTAGCACAGCATGTGTGCCATTTATCACAAATAGGATTATAACAAAATGTATAGGGATAACAAGAAAAAAGTGGGCGCTGAGAGACTCGAACTCCCGGCCTCTTCGGTGTAAACGAAGCGCTCTAACCAACTGAGCTAAGCGCCCATGTTAAAAATGCGACTGAATTATAGCGATTCTGTTTAATCTGGCAAAAAACAGAAGTTGCTAGTGACTGGTGGCTGGTGGCGGATACCAGCCACTAGCCACCATTTCAAATTCTTGGCAGCATAATGCTTTGTTGCTTTTGATACTTTCCCTTGCGATCTGCATACGAAATTTCACAAATCTCATCCGATTCAAAAAACAAGACCTGGGCAATCCCTTCGTTGGCATAAATACGGGCCGGCAGCGGGGTGGTGTTGGAGATTTCTAACGTCACATACCCTTCCCATTCTGGCTCAAACGGGGTGACATTCACAATCAAGCCACAACGGGCATATGTAGATTTGCCGAGGCATACAGTGAGTACGTTACGTGGAATGCGAAAATATTCTAATGTTTGCGCCAGCACAAAGGAGTTAGGTGGGATGACACAGACATCTCCCTTAAAGTCAATAAACGAGTTGGGGTTAAAATGTTTGGGATCTACAATAGCCGAATGGACATTGGTAAAAATCTTAAACTCATCGCTTACCCGAATATCATAGCCGTAAGAGGATAGGCCATAAGAAATAACCCCTTCGCGCACCTGCTCGTTTACAAACGGCTCAATCATATCTTGCTCTACTGCCATCCTACGTATCCAACTATCTGCTTTTATTGCCATATGTTTTCCTTATTTTATTTCCAAAGTCGCGGAATCTTAATTTGTAAGTGGTAGATTTGCAAGTGTGCAAGTGCGGCATTATCCGATTGACTTAGGCCAATTCTAGAAAATAATGATCCCGAATTGATGCCATTTCGGGAATTGGATGGAGACTTTTTCAAAACAGGTAGATCATTTAATTTTTGAAAAAACCTTACCCTCTCACCACCTTGTCATAAACTAGCAACGTCTCCGTCGCGGTTTTTTTCCAGGAGAATTTGGCGGCTTGTTGCACGGCCGTTTTCCTTAATTCGGCCGCTAAATTATCCTGAACCACGGTAGAAATAATTGCCCCAGCCATTCCTCTGGCATCATTCGGGTCTACGGTGAAACCTGCTTCCCCCACTACTTCTGGTAGGGATGTGGCATTGGTTGTTACCACCGGTACGCCGCAAGACAACGCTTCCAGTACGGGCAGCCCAAACCCCTCACGGCCGCTGGGAAATACAAACGTTTCCGCATACCGGTAAAGAATCGGCTTATCCGCTTCGTCTACATACCCAATCCAGCGCACATATTCTTCAATGTCCAACCTTTTAATGTAATCGGCATAATCAGGGTACGTATGGGAAATTACATCTGGCTTTTTACCTGCCAGCACAAGCGGATAATCCTCCCCCAAAGCCTGTCCCACATATGTCCAGGCCAGCAGCAAGGTGGCTACATTTTTGTGTATCTCATACCCGCCCAGATAGAGGATATAAAAATCGGGCAGATCATATTTCCGCAGCACAGCCATGTCCAGTAACGAGTTTGCCTCTGGTTGGTAATCGGCCGTAACTGCCAAATGAATAGGCGTGATTTTTCCGTCGGATATATGCAAATGTTGTCTAATCTCTGCTTTGCTGGCCTGAGAATCAGTAATGATATGATTGGCCCCACGAGCGCTGGCAGATACAAGGGCATTGTACAGCCGGGCATTAAACCCCCGTCTGTATTCTGGCACAAGCATTGTGGTTAAATCATGGACTGTCACCACCAACGGCACGGGCGAACGCAATGGGCCACCCCAATATGGTACATGCGCCAGGTCGGCCCCTATTTCCCGGCATACCTGGGGGAATCTTTGCTGTTCAAACTGTACTTTACCCAAGTTGCCTGGTCGGATGGGCACGGCCGTTAAGCCCACATCCAGCGGTACATCATCAGGCAAGCTCTCTCCCGGTAATTGCGGATAAACCAGCGTTATTTTCAGATCAGACACCAACTTATCCAGCGTCAGCAATAGATTACGAGTGTATTGCCCGCTGCCACTATTGGGTTTATTCCAAAAATAACCATTGGCTGCAATATGCATGAGGGGGAGTTTAGCAGGGTGAAAAGGATTGGCAAACGGTTAAAATTGGATAAAACGGCCGTTGTCCCCAGCCTGTCAAATCAAATGATAATGTTACCGAAAAGAAGGAATCGCCAGCTATCATAGGCTCTTGGGGCGAAAACAACTGTCCAACTCCTACTTCCGGTTAACGAGACATGCACATAGTCTGACATCTGTCACCAAATCTCGTTAAGTTGCAAGACTATTTCTTCCAATTAGGTGATAGAATAGACATCTTAGCGCCATTCGGCCAGATTAAATTATAGTAGAGACGAAAGTCCTAAAAAAAGACTTGATATTTTTCGTAAAAATGATTATTGTTATATACACTTGTATATGATTGGATGAACACAAGAGGGATATTAATATGACAATTCTGTTGGTAGCAACAATGTTTTCAGGAATGGTAGTTTTAATGGTGAAAAAACGTCAGCAGGAAAAGATTAAAACTTTAGCTCTGGCAAAAGCCAGAAAGTGCCGCCAGCAGCAAAGACGTTTCTAAATTACTGATTTCTGAACCCAATAATAAATAAAGCAGAGAATCAAACGATTCTCTGCTTTTTGTTTTGTAATGACCAAGACCTGCAAGGTTTTAAGAAACCTCGCAGGTCTCTGTAGATGTTATGGTTATTTTTGCTTACGTTGTTTTCCCAGAAGCCAGAGAAGTAGTAAGCCCGCCGCAGCCAAAAGGGCCAGAGCGGCAATTTGTTTCTCCCGTGTATGGGCCAGTGGCACGGCCGGTTCTGTTTCTTCAATCCATTTGAACGTTTCTAACATGCCAGTTTGCAACGGACGTGTTTTCCATCCCAACTCTGCCCGCGCTTTATCAGAGCGGGCCATGTAGGTGGCGCCTAAGCTGGCAGTTGCCTCCTGGCTATAAATGGGTGGCAGATCAGCAATAGAGTTAACGGCGCCGACTAGAGGGGCAAACGGCCGTAAAGCCTGACTCGGAATTCGCAAAGAAGGCGCTCGCCGACCTAATAAATGCGCCCAGAAATCTATCATTTCTCCCAGCGGAATGGCTGGCCCGGCCAAAATGTAAGATTCACCCACCTTGCCCTTCTCGGCCGCTAGAATATGCCCTTCGACTATATCATCCACATGAGCATAGGTAACAGTGGTTTCTGGAGCTGGTATCGCGGGCATTCCCCGATAAAATTGACGCATCATTTGAGCCATAAAACTGGTGTCGCCAGGGCCGTAAATACCACCAGGCAGCACAATAGTGATAGGAGCGCCTTTTTCAATGAGCGGCACGGCTACTTTATAATGAGCCAGCCATTTGGTGCGATCATACTCCGTCAGGAACGGCCCACCCTTAAAGTATGTTTCATCTACCAATTCACCCTGCGTATCGCCAAAAACGGCGATTGTGCTAGTGTAGATAATCTTGGGCACGCCTAGTTCATGGGCCAGTCGCAGAACTCGCCGGGTACCGCCTACATTGATCGCTTCGGCTTCCATCCAATCGGCCGACCCCAACTTATACCAGGCTGCCAGATGAAAAACGACATCACTCCCGATCATACCTTCACGCATGGAAGCGGTGTCCGTAATATCACCTAGAACCGGTGTGGCCCTTAACTGAGTGATCAGGGCGGCGCTGCGTTCAGAACGGGCCAACGCATAAACATCATAATCTTGTTGAATCAGTTTGGGGATGAGGTGTTGTCCAACGAAACCAGACCCACCTGTAATAAATGCTTTCATGATTATTTTCCTGTTTTGTTACCTAACCCGTATTGTGTGGTTGCTATGGATACAAAATATAGTCTACACACGACGAGGGAAATTTATACTAAATCATTTAGTCTTCTTGACACAAAGCATTATACCTGACAGTAGACAGTTCCAAAAATCTATTGCTGAGGGGTATGCAGGATGTTATAATGCAACTCTTGAAGGGCGTGTAGCTCAGTTGGTTAGAGTGCACGGTTCACATCCGTGAGGTCACAAGTTCGAGTCTTGTCACGCCCACCTTCTATTTTTTTGATATGTGTATCTGGTCATAAAAACCCCCGGATTTAGAAGTCAAAATGTACCGTGATTTCTCATGTTTCAGGAGTAAGTTCCCATTCTTTGCGATCTATGTAATCTAACGACTGGTGGCGGAAGTAGGTTTGGTAGAGGTTGGCATAATGGCCGCCCTGGGACATCAGTTGGTCGTGGCTGCCTTCTTCAATGACACGGCCGCTATCCATCACAATAATCCGGTCGGCGTGTTTAATCGTAGACAGGCGGTGGGCAATGACAATGGCCGTGCGTTCGGCCATGACCACATCCAACCCTTCCTGAATTTGGGTTTCTGTGAAGGGGTCTACGCTGGCCGTAGCCTCATCCAAAATAAAGATACCGGGGTCTTTGAGCAGGACGCGAGCCATAGCCACTAACTGTCGTTGACCCATGGAAAGGTTACCACCCCGTTCGCCCACATCCGTATCTAAGCCCGCTGACAGACTATGTAACCATTCGCCAGCGCTAATGCGGTTAGCAGCCGCAATCACATCGTCATCTGGCGCAGTGGGGTGGCCGTAACGAATATTGTCCCGCACACTACCGGAAAACAAGAATGGCTCTTGGGGGACAACACCAATATGCTGCCGGTACTGCTGCAAATCAAGAGTGCGAATGTCACGGCCGTCAATCAACAACTCCCCACCCTGATACTCATAAAAGCGGGTCACCAGTTTGGCAATACTGCTTTTGCCCGCTCCCGTATGCCCCACCAAAGCCACCGTTTCTCCTGGCTGAATATGTAAATAAAAGTTGGGCAGCACCACTTCTTCATTGTTGTAGCCAAAGGTGAAGTTTTGGAATTGGATACGGCCGTCTAAGCGCTCCACCGGTTCGGCCGCTTTTTGCTGCACATTTGGCTCCAAATCAATCAAAGCAAACACTCGTTCTGTGGCCGATAGGCCATCTTGAAACTGGCTCCAAAAGGATGAAATATTCATCATCGGCCACCAGTAAAAAAACACAGCTCGCATAAACAGGAACCATTCCCCCACAGTGATGCCGGACAGCCCGCCTAAAAAGGTGTCCGGCCGGGTAGCCAGGCCGCCGGCAAAAACCAGCATGGCTGTGCCCACCCCGGAAGCCAGCACCATAATGGGGAAGATAGACATGAGTGTCAACCCCCGACGCAAATTGACTTTGTATGCCTGCTGGTTATTGTCGTTGAAGGTATCGTACACGGCCGTTTCTTGCCGAAAACTTTTAGCCACAATAATACCGCTGACTGACTCTTGAATTTGGGCGTTGATGACGGCCGTTACCCGCCGCGCCTGCCGGGTTACATCCCGTGCCCGATGCCGAAAACTCAGCGCAATCCAGGCGGCCGCTGGCGTCATAATCAGCAACAGACCAGTCAACAGTGGATCGATTGTCAACAAATATACCGTCAAAAACAGCACAAGCAGCACCATGCTGACAAGATTCAACGTCAAGGAAACGGTGGCCGCAAAATCCTGCGTATCCGACGTAACCCGGCTGACAATTTTGCCAGATGAATGTTCGTCAAAAAAAGACATCTCATGGTAAATCATGGCTGCAAACACATCGCGGCGCAGCGTCAGCACCACCTCCCCCACAATTTTGGCCGAGAAATATTGGCGGATGAAGTTGAATACCCAGGCAGACGCCCCC
>JAAEOP010000070.1 GCA_024223125.1 Chloroflexota bacterium | reverse complement strand
TGCTCCTGCCCCTGATTTTTTGTTTTGTATCGGCACTCCTTTCTTAGCCAACTTACCACTCTCTACCCACCTTCTCTTTTGCCGATTGGGGAACAAGATTGTTTTTACATCATCCCACCCCTTTCCTTGACAGGTGTTATGAAGGCATTTGTACTCCACCGCCCCGTTGGAAAACAGCATGACACAAAACCCGGTCCCGCCATGCCCCGGCGCTGTCAGACACTCTTCAAGTTCAAAGACAACCAGAGGCTGCCCGCCTTTATCAGATTTGTCTTTGGTCGCAAAAACCACGCCCAAATCATTCAAGGCCTGTTCTATCTCCTGTCGAGTATAACCCTGCCCGGCGCTATAACCGGTCTTTTTGGCCGGTGGCCTAACAACAAGCGCAATCGCTTTGAGTAGCTCGATATGAACCGTGATAATTTCATCCGGAACGTGCGTGATTTTGGCCACCCGATGCGGTCGCCCGGGGATGTTATCACCTTTTGCCGCCGCGGAGCCATACACTTTCCACACGCGGGAAGCGT
>JAAEOP010000069.1 GCA_024223125.1 Chloroflexota bacterium | reverse complement strand
CACTCTGTAGCAATGACTACCTTGCGTACCTTGAGTGACACAGAGTTGTACCAATCTCGCCCAACGCTCAACAGCCGTCCTGTCAAAGCTTGGCGACTACTTATGGCAATGGTCGAACATGAAGTACACCACCGCAGTCAGCTGGCTGTCTATCTCGCCTTGATGGGTGTTGAATCGCCCCAAATTTACGGATTGGGAATTGAGGATATTGTCGTATTAAGCAATGATAGCAAATGAGGCTGGAACAATTTCGATTCGAAGAATATCTCCAACTTGGCGCTGGGTGGCAATGCGGTCACAGACCCCGAAGGCTTTCTCCACTTCCACCACACTCATGCCCAGGCCATCCAATCTGCCAGCGGCAATAGATTGACGGCTCGTTATATCATCAGCATCCCCCGTGCTACGCCGTTAATTGGATATGCCCTCGTATGTCTAATGAGATAGACTGGGTACTAGACCACATGCAATTTGATACCCATGCCCTAATCGAGCGTTTGGGCGACCCGTGCCGCTTCCTTCTGGGACAATTACGATAAGATGAATAAGGAATGAAACAGATGTTATTTACCGCTTCAGACCCTAACTTCAAGCAAAAAATCAGCGCTAGTTTTGCCCGACAGCAGTTTATGCACTTTATTGGCGCCCAACTTGTAGCCGTGGAGCCGGGTTACTGTGAAATACACCTCCCCTTCCATCAAGACCTGGCCCAACAACATGCCTATTTTCACGGCGGCGTCGTAGGCACAATCGCTGACAATTCGGCCGGGTATGCCGCTTACAGTTTGATGCCTGTCAACACATCTATTTTGACAGTAGAATATAAATTAAACCTGCTTGCTCCCGGTGATGGAAGTTTATTGATTGGGCGGGGACAAGTTATAAAACCGGGGCGAACACTAACAGTATCAAAAGCTGATGTTTTTGTGGTGAAGGCCGGCGTTGAAAAGCTGTGCGCCACATCTTTAGTTACCTTAATGGCTATGGTAGGCAAAGCAGACAAACCTGCTGCATGACCTAAAATGAATTGATTGACAATCTCCTGCTTCTCTTTTACGCTTTAGGCATATTTCGTTGTCCCAAGACACGTTTTTTTACCCGTCTAATTTTTAGTACAAACCTTGAACGGAAGTAACTTTTTCTCGATCCAATCCAGACTATCCTTCCTGTTCAACCAATTTCCATTAAGGAGATGTACCATGAGCGACAACAGCCGTTATATTGCCGACGTAACCATTCCCGACGACACCCAAATTGAAGCTGGAAAATCGTTTATTAAGACTTGGCGTGTACATAACAATGGCAGTACAAATTGGGACCGGGGTTATCAGCTTGTCTTCGTCAATGGCAGCCCGATGGGCAGCCCCACAAAATTGCTACTGCCAACGGCCGTGCCCGGCCAGCAAGTAGATATTTCTCTTTACCAAACAGCGCCCGCATCCGGCGGCAAATATTTTGGCGATTGGCGGCTGCGGAACCCCCAGGGCGAATTCTTTGGCGAATTGCTTTACCTGCGAATACTCGTTCCCGAACCGGAAAAGGCAGAAGACAAACCGTTACCTACCTCCGTCGAAATCAGCTGGGAATTTGAGCCGGATAAATGGCGTGACACTATTTGGGCCATCACCAGCATCTTTGAATCGGGCAGCCCCGAAGGAAACCCCTCCGCCTATCAGACATACGACGCCGGCGTCATCAGCTACGGTAAGCACCAGGCCACGTTGGCTTCCGGCACACTCAATCGGGTGGCGCAAGCCTACTTCCAACGCAGCCAAAGCGACACAGCCAAAGCGTTGCAAAAGGAGTATGGGGCGCGTATTACCCAAATGGACCAAAGTTTAAGGAACGACGGCCGTATCAAACAACTCCTTCTCCAGGCAGCCAACGAAGCGGCCATGGCGGAAGCACAAGATGCCGTTTTTGAGCAAAGCTTTTACCAACCGGCCATCGCTGCCGCCCGCGAATACAATGTGGTCAGTCCGCTGGGGTTAGCCGCCTTGTACGACACCCAAATTCAGGGCGGTCTCTACATCATCCTGTCCCGCGTAACCGAACGGCTAGGCGGCAAAATCGGCCAGAATAATATCACCGAAACGGCATGGCTGGCCACTTATTTAGATTTGCGTGAAGATCGGCTCAACCGGTTGGCCGACCAGTTCCAGGCCAAGGGAGACAATAACACTGCCAATGCCCTGCGCGTTTCCACTTACCGGGTGCAGGAACATCGCAAACTGCTCCAGGCGGGTAATTTGACTTTAGCCGGTACGTTGAATGTACGCGGCCGTACTGTTACTGGCATCGGCAAAGCGGAAGATAAAGGTAAAACGGATGAACAGCGTCCCCGCCCCGATATGGGCATCAATCCACCCCCGGACAGAGAAGATAGTTCCCCTCCCGTCAGTCGGGAACCAACTGGAACCAGTAACGCCGCCTTTGTAGCCGACGTCACCATCCCCGACGATACGGAAATCCCGGCTGGACAAGCGTTTACCAAAACGTGGCGAGTGCGTAACAGCGGAACCCGCGCTTGGGGTAATGGTTTCACAATTGAGTTTGTGCAGGGAGATCCGATGGGAGCCGCCCGCAGCTACCCTTTGCCTGCTACCGAACCGGCACAAACGGCCGATATCTCCTTACCTCTCACAGCCCCGCAAACGGCCGCTTCTCATCACAGCGATTGGAAGCTAAAAGATGATCGCGGCCAATACTTCGGTGAACTTGTTTACTTACGCATCACCGTCACCCCCAAAGCGGTAGACAAACCGGTGGGGCCGCCGCTGCAAATCGGCATGAATATCAATCCTGACGCGCCGCACAGCAACCCATTAGCTGAAGGGGAGCTAAAAGGGATGGATTGGACGCGCTGGGTGTTCAAGTTGGCGGCACGGCACAATCCGGCCGAACGGCAAGACATCGGCGCCGCCTTCCGCCAATTTGACCCATTGGTGAAAGGGTATATGGATCAGGGGGTTGGTTCGTTGATTGTGTTGAACCAGGAAACGGTGTGGGGGAATGCACCCTGGGACGGCAATAATGATTGGACGACCTACGCCAACCAATTGGCCGCTGTGGCCGGTCAGATTGCCAGTCGCTACAAAAAATACGGCGACAAAATCGCTTATGAAATCTGGAATGAAGGCGATCTGCCCGACAACCCGGCTTCGGTGTATGTACCCCCAGAGCAATTTGCCATCGTTCTTAAGCGGACGGCCAAAGCAATCCGCAGCCAGTCGCCCGCTTCGCCCTTGGTTTTTGGCGGATTGGCATCGGGACCGATTAAGGGCATTCCGTATTTGCAGACATGTAAGCAAGCTCTTGGGGGAATGTGGCCGGTAGACGCGATTGGGATTCATCCATACGGTCGTTGGGGAACCAAAGCGCCTTTCGATTGGGCCAAACTTTTCCCCACTCTGGGTGATGCGTTTGATCGTTACGAAAAATCGCTGCCGGAAATTAAATTGTGGATTACAGAGATTGGGGTGGCCGACAATAATGTCATTGGGTCGCAGCATTACGCAGACATCGGCATGTACATTCAAAATGTGCATGAGACGATTGCCTCTGAGTACACGTACCATGTGCCGGTCATTATCTGGTTTGCCTGGTCTGACCTGATGCGGAATGCGGGTATTGTAGATAACCAGGGCCAGCGCAAATCCCATGTGTACGAGGCGTTTGTGAAGATTCGTGAGCGGAAATTTTGAGAATGACTACAGTAGATTGGGGTCAAGAGCAAATTTTTTCGGAGAAAACGTCAAACAGAGGCTTGGCCATCAAACCATTTCTAAAATGGGCCGGCGGCAAGCAACAGCTTTTGACCCAGTTCGATCCCTATTTCCCCCCCAACTTCAGCCGCTATTTTGAACCTTTTTTAGGCGGTGGGGCAATCTTCTTCCATTTAGTCAACACAGCCAGATTACCTGAGCAAATTTATTTATCTGACAACAATGAAGAGTTGATCAATGCGTATACTGTTGTCCGCGACCAGGTGGAAGCGTTAATTAAGCAACTTGTCCAGCACCAAGAAAAACACAATAAAGATTACTATTATCAAGTAAGAAGCTGGGACAGAACAGGCCGACAATTGAATGATGTCGAGCGGGCTGCCCGCACCATCTACCTAAACCGGACATGCTACAATGGACTCTACAGAGTCAATCAGAAGGGACAGTTCAACGTGCCTTTGGGCAGTTACAAAAATCCCCAAATAGTACGACCACAAACCCTTAGAGTGGCTAGCACGGCTTTGCAAGGCGTCACGCTCCAAACCAGAAATTTCCACAAGATTGTTGATGTGGCACAGGTAGGTGACTTTTTCTATTTTGATCCGCCCTATGATCCAGTCAGCAAAACAGCAAATTTTACCAGTTACACGGCCGTTACCTTCACCGAAGAAGACCAGGAGCGGTTGGCAGATGTTTTTGCACAACTATCGGCTAAAGGCTGCTATTGTATGCTCAGTAATTCTCATACGTCGTTTATTTGCCGACTGTATCAAGATTTCAGAATAGAAACTGTTTTAGCCAATCGGGCTATCAATTCAAAGGGAAACGGCCGCGGCCGCATTAAAGAAGTGGTCATATTAAACGCCTGACGGTCAAATGATGTGTGACGTCAAAGTGCTGCAAAAAGGGAGGAGAATTATGGTTCTCGAGAGAACTCGGCGAGAACTATTGGCCGCCGGATCGAGCCACATTCATTATCTTGATCTCGTTTACGGGCAAGTTGAAAATCTATCTGGGTATCTGGCTGCGGCTGAAACGGCCGCCTTCTTGTATGATCTGAATGTCAGGAATGTGCTGGTGAATAACGGCCGTGTCACCGGCGTTATTGATGTAGACGAGACGTGGTATGGGGACCCGCTGCTGGCAATTGGACGGGGCAAATGTATCCTGTTAACCATGCGGGAAGATACCGATTTCATTACCCATTGGAGCCAATTTTTGAAACTTTCAGACAATCAGCTTACGGCCGTAGATTTCTACGCCCTCTTATACAGCTTTCGTTTTATGGGAACTCTTGGCCAGACATTAAATGGCAATTATAGTTTGCAAACAGACCCCCGCACGGCCCCCATTTTGACCGTTATTGCCGATAAACTACTGGAGAGATTAAAAGATTGAATCTCCCAATCTCTCAATCTCCTATTCTTCCTTTTTCCGCGTATAAATAGTGACAAATTTCAGTAAAGCGACCAGACCACAATCTTCACACTCATCCGTAAATTCCGCTGCCTGCAAAGGTTCCAGGTGAACCTCATAGCCCATTTCAGTGTATAGGGTAATCATTTCCCTGGAGCGACGGCCGTCACTAACAAACCGTCGCTCCCACCCAGCCGCAACCAATTCCGGATCGGCCGCCAACTCCGCTTCTGACAAAATCCGGTGTGCTTCCGTCTGTACAATCAAGCTGAGTTGATTGCTTTTGTTGTGAGATTCGTTATCGGTCATAATGCTGTCTTTGCTTGACGCTTTCTAAGCAGGCACGGCCGTTTCTGCCAACTTCGCCAGCCGTTTTTGTCCTAAAATAGCCGCACCCAAAGCGGGAATATATTGCACCAGATCCCCTTCGGGTACATTCACCTCGGACTTCAACTGCTCCTGAACAACCTTCGCCATCGTCTCAAACCGCAAAATACCGCCAACGAGCGTATACTCAGGCTCCATTCGAACCCGCCGCATCAACTGCACCGAGCGGCCGACCAACGATTCAATGGAGCCATACATAATATCCGCCGGGGCGCTGCCAATAGAAAGTTGGTTAATCACCTCCGATTCGGCAAAGACAGCGCAAACGCCAGAAATAACAACCCCATCCCGACCGGTAGCTACCAGAGGGCCTATTTCCTCTGTTTGGTAGCCCATATACCGCGCCGTTTTCTCAATAAAAGCACCCGTTCCGGCAGCACATTTATCATTCAAGCGAAATGATTTTACTTTAGCGCGATCATCCAGACGGCTGGCCTTCATCGTCTGTCCGCCAATATCCAAAATAGTGCGCGTATTGGGGAAAAAAAAGGTTGCCCCCCGCGCGCTGGCCGTCAGATCGGTAACGGCAAGATCAACAAAAGTGGGCCGATGACGGCCGAACCCGGTTGATATTTTGTAAGCCACCTCGCTTTCAGCCACACCCGCTTCTGCCAACGCAGCCGTATAAGCCTTGCGCGCAGCCGCATCCAACTTGAACCCAGTATTACCCATTGCTCGGCCCACAATCTCTTCGCCATCCCGCAAAATAACCGCTTTAGTATAGGTAGTACCTACATCAATTCCCGCTGTATAACTCATCATACTCTCCATTTCAGTGTGCAGTTTGCAATATTCAATCTTCGGTTCACTGAAAACTGATTACTGATTACTGAACACTGCTAACAGGCACACGGCTGGCTAAAATGTGGTCTAAGGCAAACAACGCCGCGCCCAAAGCGCCCATATAATGTGATTCTGGGCTGACGTTAATTTTCAGTCCCATCCCATCTTCCATTGCCTGAACCATACCGATATTCTTAGCCACACCGCCAGTAAAAGTGACTTCATCTTCAATGCCCACCCGTCGCAGCAGACCAATAGAACGAGCGGCAATAGATTGATGAACGCCCAGCAAAATATCGTCAATTTTCTTACCTTTGCCTAACCAAGAAAGCACTTCCGATTCGGCAAAAACGGTACAGGTCGTACTGATTTTCACCGGATGTTCGGCCCCTAATGCCGTAGGGCCAAGCTGATCCAGTGGAATATCTAAAGCGGCCGAAGCAGCGCCCAAAAAACGCCCGGTGCCAGCAGCGCATTTATCATTCATGCAAAAGTCCAAAATTTCGCCGCTTTGGCTGACACGAATCGCTTTGGTATCCTGACCACCCATATCTACAACCGTATGGGTGTTAGGAAACATATGGACGGCCCCACGGCCGTGACAGCTAATTTCCGTCACCTGCGTATTGCCGAATGTCACCCGGTAACGGCCGTAACCCGTACCAATAACATACTCCACTTCCTCTTCCCGTATCTGATTCTCTTGCAAAGCTTGCTGATACGCATTCTCGGCCGCCTGGATCACATTCGCGCCCGTATCTCCCAACGATCGACCTACAATCTGCCGCTGCTCATTAATAATGACTGCCTTTGTTTGCGTGGAACCTACATCCACACCGACTGCATATGCCATGTTTTCCTCCGTTTACGAAATAACAGCCTGCGCTCGACGCGAGGCCAACCCTTCAAAAAAAGCATCAATCCGGTTTTTAAGCTGTGCCTCTGAAACAACACGCCGATCCATCATGTCCGATTCAATAAACAAACTAGGAATATCTCGCGTGGACATCAAGGAGCGACGATTATCAGCCAATCCCGTAGAAACTGTGCGACAGCTTTTGATGGGATGGTAAACCACACCATCGGTCCCAAAATCCTCACTCATATTCACCAATATCTGATCCTGGTAAAACATACTGTCCATGGCGTCACGTATGCTGATGAGCATACCTTCGGCCAGACTGTCTAACGGCCGTTGTAAATCATACTCAAAGCCATGGTTGCCCCCGCCAGAAGCAAACCAGAGGTAAGTAGAATTCACAAACGTACCGCCCCATTCCGTAAACAATTCATTGAAGCGGCGGAAAATCGGGTAACAAGGAACGCCCACAAACAAGAGGCGGTACTGCTCATCCGTCAATGTGCCAATGCCCTGCGCCGCCTTATATTCCATCTCTTCTACCAGCTCATTAAAATATTGGCTGCCCTCAGGCAAACCCCGAAAACCGTTACTGACCCCCAGGTAAATGGTGCCATCTGTCAGCGCATTAAAAAGAGACGGCCGATTCTGGTTCAATTCCAACACCCGCTGCCAACCCTTATTCATCTCATTGGCATGACGCATAGATTCACGCAAACGGTCAATGTCAAAAGCCTTACCCGTCAATTCCTCCAACTGGTGGATCAATTCTTCAATCTGTACCTGGACATAGCGGCGATCCGCTTCAAACGACGGATTGCCGGGCCAGGTTTGCCCACCTGCGGCGCGCGTACCGGGAACATCCAGAGTAAACACGGGGATGTCATACATCCGCTCCCAAATTTCGGCCCACTTAATGTAAGTGTTGCAGGCATTTGTCAGCACAGCAATACTCGGTTTAGGGATGTGCCCCATGGGATGTTGGCCGCCACGCCGCTGCACAGCCACATCCGCCTTCACATAGCCGCAAATATCGGGGGAATAGCCATAATCCTCAGCTTCATCCAAATATTCATGAGCTACCCGGCGCACGGCCGTTTGCAACGAATTAATCTCTGGAAACACCATGGGCAAATCAAAACAACGCAATACCTCGGCCATACTGCCCATCACAAAAACATAAGCAGCCTGGTTGCCGACTTCGGCCGTTTCATTCAACCCGGCAAACCATTCCCTAAACAACCGCGCTCCATCTCGGTTCCCCCGCCCCACAATTTCTTGTTTATCGCTTATCTCACTCATCATATCACCTCTTTGCCACCTGCAACTTGCAACTTGCAACCCGCCACTAATCAAACAAAATATTCTCCACAAACGTCTCTAACTGAATTTCAATATGGTCAAAGCTGGTCATATTTTCTTCAAACTCGCTCACAAAATAAGGAATGTCTACCTCATCCAGAGCATGGGTATAAGCTACCTGTTCTTCCAATCCTGGTTCACACATTTTAGCGGCCGTAATAATAACCGCCTCCGCATCAGAATCTTTAACCCGCTGCAAAAGCATATCCTCTTTCAGTTTGCGTAAATCATGCTGTACCGGGCTATAAGATGATTTTTCCAGGTATGCGTCCGCCAGGTTGTACAACGGATCGCCATCCAGGGGCACATCCTCTAAAATCCAGCGCAGGCCAATCAGCAAATCATCATCCACCATATAGCAGGAGCGGGAGATAGTGCGGATCATGTCCAGCGGTGGCTGTTCACAAAAACCGCCTTCATACACCACACGCACCCGATCTTGCGGATACGCTTCCCGTTCCCGAATCATCGGCAGAGCCGCTCGCATCAGGGCATTGTGTTCTTCACGGGGGAGGAGTCCGGCAATGGCTGTTAGCACATACGCTTCATCGGCCGATATTTTCCACGGTATCTCTCGTTTGATGGCGTACAACTCCCGTAGCAGCGCCCGATTCTCGTTAAAGACTGCCAACGATTGCCGCAATGCCTCATCGCTTATTGGTTCGCCGGTAATCGCTTCTAGTTCTTGTTGCAGACGGCCGTATTCATCTCGCAAATAAGCGGCCGAATGACGCGAATTAGCATTTTGCGGCAAATACAAAATCTGGCAAGGATAATCGAAATTACGGCCAAAAATACCGGCCAGATTACGGGCCGCATCACAAATCGGGTGGGTTACAAACATCTCTAACTCAACCGTCTGGCTCAACAGCAGTTCCAACGACGTTTTCAAAATGGAACAGAGATAAGAACCAAAGCGGGAATCTGCCTGCACTGACTCGATGGGCGCACCGCGCATCTTAAAAGGCAGCATCCCGGCTGCATGAACAATCTCTTCCGGGAAATAAACCTGAAAGTGCCCCACTACTTTCCCGCCACCTTCCCGCCAGCGGCGCACTGTTGGAAACGTCGTATCCTCCAACATTTCCCGACATTCATACATCAGATCATCAATCGGCTTGTCTCGCCATTCGTCAAATACATTGACGGTCATATTATCCTCCATTTCTCGTAATTCGTATTCCGTGTTCCGTAATCCATATTCGGATTACGGATTACTGAACACTAGCTCCACACTGTCCACAATAAGCAAAATCCGCCGGCAAATTCTTCGCGCCACAGGAGGGACATTGACGGCCGTAAGCCCCCCAAGGAAATTCAGAAGAAAGACCGGCCGCCGCCCGTTCACGCAGCATACGCGGATTCGCCGGCCGTTTTTCCACAAACGCGCCCATCCCTTCCAGCGGTTCCCAAGATGTGTAATGGATAGCCAACCAATCGCGCACATGTCCAATGGTTTGATGCCAGGCAAAATCCTTCCAGAAATTCACATTTTGCTTGGTATAGCGCATACATTCGGGGAACTTATCAATCAACTCCTGGCACAAATCATCCACCGCCTCATCCAATTTACTCAGGTTGATGGCGTAACCGTCCAAACCCTTTTTCGCCTTCTTAATTTGCTCATCCGTCGCCTTCGTAATAAATTCGCCATCTTTTGTCACCGAAGGCGTAACCTCATTGACCAGCCCCCAATCCAAAGCCTGATAAGGGGGAATAATGCGATTGGTCATGAGAATATACCGCGCCCGCCGGTCGCCAACAACAATAGGCAGCCATTGGGTAGAACCGCCGGCGGCTACACTGCCCACACTGGTTCCCACCTGCTTAATGTAGGCATGTTCAGCAATAACGGAAAGATCGCAAGCCAACTGTGATTCATTACCGCCGCCTACAGCCATCCCATTGAGCCGGGCAATAACTGGTTTGCCCGAATTCATAATGCTCTCCAGATAGGCGCCAAACAGCCGCATATATTTCCAATAATCATGGGGCGATTGGGTATAGGTATTTTCATACTCCTTTACATCGCCACCGGTGCAAAAGGCAGTATGCCCGGCCCCGGTAAACACAATAACGGCAACGCCGTCGTCAAAAGCGGCGTCATTGAAAGCGGCCGCTAATTCTGCCAATGCCTGGGTGCTGTAGGCGTTATAGTTATGCGGCCGATTGATTGTCACCCGGGCAATAAAATCACTCTTTTCATAGGTAATATCTTGAAAATCAAAAGAGTCTGCGGGGCGGGAAGGTTGGAAATAATTCATGAAATAGGTTCTCCTTCTTGGGAGATTGGAGATTAATCTCTTAATCTCCAATCTTCAATTTTTAAGACGCTCTAGCTAACACATCATCCACATAAGCATTGGCCTGAGCTTCAAGCAAGGTATGATAATTTTGAAAGAGGGTTACGGCCGTTTCTCCCGGCCAATCCTCTGCTAATAACGCTGGGGGTAAATATGGGTCGGCAAATGGGAAGTAGCGATATTCGTGCATCAGCCAGAATCGTTGGCTAAAGGCATGATCTGGGCTGAGACTTTGCCCATTTAGCGCCTGTTGGTTATCCGTTTTGTAGGCAACGTCATATTTTTGGATGAATGTTGTGTATTTCTGGCCGAGATCAGTCAGGTCCCAACAGCAGCAGGCCAGCGAATTGTGCCCATTTAACTGTACCGGTTCGGCATGAAAATAATGCACATATTCATGAGCGTCCAATTCATCTAAAAGAGCTTGCACTTCCGTCGCCTGATCACGAGGAGATACTAACGTTCCGTTTCCCAATTGCCCAAAGCCCAACCAGGCCAATCGCTGCCGTAATTGGTGTCGGGTTGATGATAGCTCGTCGGAAAAGGCATACGTAACCAAATACCAACGGCCGTCCCATGCCTGTGATGGTGGGTAGAATATTTGCTGCGCGCCTTCATCAAGCAGATTTCTCGTTTTATTGGTGAGGGCGTAATAGCTATTACGGCCGTGTCGCGTCGTCTCCAACCACCCTTTACGCGCCATGCGGGAAGCGGTCGAGCGTACTGCCTGTTCAGACACAGCCAATGTGCCTAACAATACTATCAGGCTGCCAATCCAGGCCACGCCGCCTCGCTGCCGCAGGTAGTCGCCATATAAGGTAAAAATCAGGTCTTGTGTGCGCGTTCCCATCATTGATATTGGAAAGAGAGGTTCCACCTTTTGAAAAGGTGGAACCTCTAAATCAATATATGTCACTATTTTTACGAACGTTTAGAAAGTACACAATAAATATTAAACCAATAATATCCATCATCGTATGACAAATGTCATGTAAAAATAGTGACAAATGTCATATGGAACTTTTCGTCGTGCATTGCAAATGCACGCCTGATATAAAAAACCCGCTGAAAGCGGGTTGAATACTATTCGGTTCTGGGTTTCAGTGCGTTTTTAACACACTTCGTGTTTCAGATGTGGATTTCCAATCCATATCAAATATCAGTCTCATTCGCTGTAGTCGCCTTGTCGGGCGACATGCAACACGGCCGTCACCTCCTGCCACACTAGCGCCCCATCTCCCTTCAATTTTTGCGGCCAATTTTCCAGCAGCATATCCAACCGGTTCAGTCCATGCAAGCGAACTACCCCATATCCCCGCGCCAATACGGCCGTCTCCGCCAGCAAACAGGCCAAATCATAATCTACGGCAATGGTTTGGATAACGGCCGTCAACCAATTATCCATGGCAGCCTGCTCACGGATGTAGGCTTCAGTGTGCGGCCGCATCCAACGCACCTTAGCCATCACTTTCAGCAGCCCATACCCCAATGGGGACGAGGTAGGCCACGCCAGATGCAAGCTGCGTCCCCCGCCGTCTTTCTCGGCAGGAATGAACCGTGCCAAAGCGGCCGGTAACAAACCGGCCAACTCCGTCCGACCAGGGCTGAGATAATCATGCACGCTTACCGGCTCACCAGCTTTAGCGCTTGCCTCTTCCCGAATCCGATTCAAGCGGCCTGGTTTAGTTTTCAATTGTGCCACCCGAATGACATCTTCATAACTCATCCAGGCTGCCAGCCGCCGCGCTACTTCGGCTGTTACCCGATACTGATGCACTCCGTCATCCAGCGCCAACAACGGTTGCAGCCGTTCCAAATAACGACCAGCATAAGCGGCATCCTGATAATCCGCCAACCGCGCTAAAGCATGACCCAGCAGCGGCCGTAACTTCTCAGGCCACCCCTTCACTTCCTGCGCAAACGCCTCCGGCATCTCACTGAAAACTGAATACTGACCACTGAAGACTGAATACTGATCGTTGACCGTTGACAATTCAACCCCTGCTTCAAATCCCGCGATATTTGCTGCTACTGCCAGGCCTGTTTCTTTGATGGTTGCGCGACCGTTCTCGGCCGTTAAAGGGAGTATTCCACAACCGATCATGGCTCCAAATATGACTGCATTCAATTGGCGGCCAGGAGCTAAATCCGGGTCTACGGCCACCAATCTTTGGGCAGCCTGGCGCAGACTTTCCAGGATTGGCCCGACGGGAACAGCGCCATCTCCGGCTACTGATTTTTCGGCCGTGCTGTAAATTCTCTGTGTGCCTGTAATCACCGTTGTCTGAGTAGAAATGTAGCCGCTTTCCAACGCCCGCCCCGCTTCCACCGGCTCCAAAGCGACAACCATATCTACATCGCCGGCGCTGGGAAAGAGGCAAAAGATGGGATCGGCCGTTGGGTTTTTGTCTGGAAACAATTCAAAGTAATAGGTGGTAGCTCCGGTACGCTGAGCGACACCAGGAATGGATGTGGCCTGTGCCGGATAGCCAGCCAGTCGCGCGGCCGTTACCAGCCAATTAGCCAATACACCGCCACCCTGCCCACCCAACGCGCCAATCAATATACAGAGGGATCGATCATCTTTCAAACTATCTTTCGCGGAATTCATCATTAACGTACCACGGCCGGAGCCAGTCCCACATTTTGCAGAATAATCGTGAGAATAAAAGCGCCGAATATCAACCCAATTACTTTGAGAGCTAACCGGCCTAACCGATTTTGGGCCAACCCGCTCCCCGCCACCAGGCCGCCAACACCCAACTCAATCGTTTGTCCGGCAAACCAGCCAGCAGCCAGAGCAGCCGGTATGGTAGATATAGACAACAAGCCTAACATTAAAGCGCCCCAAATAAGCCCACCCAATTGCAGTCCAAAAATCAGGCCATTCCGCCAACCCTGTATACCCAACCGGGTCATCAGCCAAAGCAGCAAAATCGCCAACAGCAGAAAGGAGAGATAGCCTAACGGGATGAAGGCGAACGCCTGCTCCGGCGGCAGAAGGAAGGGGCCGGGTTCCAAATAAAGTGAGGCCAACAAGCCTCCATGCAGAAAAAAATCAACAGCGATCATGGCTAACCAAACCAGCAAGGTGAGTTTAATGTAAAAACCAAAAGGCAAAGGCCGCTGGAGGGTAGCCGGTTCTTTCATCCGTTTATGATGCCCCTAATAAACGCAGCATGAAGTTCCCTACCCTGGTACGAATTTGCTGCCATGAGCCGGGGTTGATTACCCGCTCTGCCCGGTAAAATGATGGGCACAGCCGGGCGGCGTGCGCGGCCGCGCCGCACAAACCACAAGCGACACAATTCTCATCCACAAAAGCTGTGGGGCCATCTTTCAAGGGGTCTACGGCCGTGCGTAAAGTCAACGATGGACAACCGCTCAAGCGCATACAGGAATGGTCGCCAGTGCAAACTTCCTCATCCACGCCAAACCGGACATTGGTAATTGATTTTCCGGCTTTTACAGCGGCCGCTTCTTGTTTACGTTCCCGCCGCTGCCGCGCCAACCGGCATTCCTGGTCGCTAATGACTACCCGAAGTTGCGGGCCGCGAGCGGCCAATGCCTCTTCCAACACCTGCTTTGAAGCAGTCACATCATACGCATCCACCCGCCGAATCCAGGAAATACCCATGCCGCGCAATGTAGACTCAATGCCAATACGCGACGGCCGTCCCCACGGATTGGCGCCTGTCGAAGGGACATGCTGCTGCCCGGTCGCCGAAGCGTACCCATTTTCGACAATCACCAACACGGCATCATACCCATGCCAATGGGCATTGCTGACGCCGGTGATCAGCCCGTTGTGCCAGAAACCGCCATCCCCCATCACCACCACCACCGGCTGCCCCAACGCCGGGCCAACTGCGCCGCCGCTGGCTAAACTCAGCCCATATCCCAAAACAGTGCTGCCGATATTGAAGGGGGGCAGAGTGGCAAAGGTGTTGCAGCCAATATCCATGGAAACATGCAGCGGCCCCTGCTCTTGTTGGATGAGTTTGAGGGCGGTGAACAACGGCCGTTCCGGACAGCCTGTACAAAATCCGGGCGGCCGCAGCGGCATAGCCATTGGCAGTTCAATACGGGTTGGCTGGGGGGATGTCTGGCTGCTTTTCTGGTTAGTTTGGGCCAACCATTTAGATAGACCGCCGCGTACAACGTCGGCCGTATATTCGCCCGCTTCTGGCAGCACATCTTTACCCCAAATACGGCACTTGATTTGGGCATGATGGGCCAGCGCGGCGACCTGTTGTTCAATAAAGGCGGGGTTGCCTTCTTCCACAATCAGCACATCATCTTTGTCTTGTAAAAAGGCTTCAATTTGCTCTGGCACAAGAGGGTGGATGACGTTGAGAACCAGGAGAGGGAGATCGGTACGGCCGTAAGCGTCAGCCACCCCCAACAAACTTAATCCCCGCAAAACGGTTGTGTATTGCCCACCCTGGAGGATAATTCCGGTACGGCCGCTGCCCGGAAAATGTTCGTTTAATTCTTGCTCTACAATAAATTGACGCGCAGCCGGTAAACGTTCCTCCACTTTCGCTATTTCGTGGGCATAAGTGGAAGGGGGGAGGACAATACGGCCGTAATCCCGCAATGGTTCTGGCAAAAGATGGCGCGGGCTAAAAGGAGGCGGCCGATTATCTTTGCACACAAAACTGCCGGTCATATGATTAGCGCGAATTCGCAGCGTCATCATCACCGGCAAATGGCACGCTTCCGACAAATCAAATGCCTGTTCTGCCAATTCCACCAGTTTGGGCATATTGTAACGGGGGTCAATCAGGGGAAAAGAGGATTTGAGGGCCATGGCGTGGGTGCGCTCTTGCAGCACGCTGGCTCCAGCGCCATAATCCTCGCCTACCAAAATGAGGCAGCCCCCTTTTACCCCAGCCGAGGTCAAATTAGAGAGGGCGTCGGAAGCAACGTTTGTACCCACGATGGATTTCCACGTCACCGCTCCCCGCAGTGGATAATGGATGGATGCGCCTAGCAGCGCGGCCGCGCCCGCTTCACTGGCCGAGGCTTCAAACTGGACGCCTAGCGGTTCCAACACCTCGTCATGGGCGTCGGCCAACACATCCATCAAATGGGAAATAGGCGCGCCTGGGTAGCCGCCCACATAAGCCACACCGGCCTGCAATATCGCTTTTGTTAATGCCAGAATGGCCTCGCCATGAAAAACGTCCCCCTCGCCCAACGTTAGTTTATGCACATCTCCGGCAAAGGAGCGTTCCATACTTTTGGTGGTAGCGTAACCTGATTTGCTCATATTGTATTAGATAGCCCCTTTGAAAAATTGGATAAGTCAACCAACAGAAACTACATATTCAGTCAGCACAGAACGGCGTTCTCGAGCGCGTTTAGCAGTCTCGTAAAGTTCACGAACCGTCACGATCAATTCATCAACCGTTTCAGGCAAGAATGAGGCTTCACCATCCTTTGGACACACCCAGGCATAAACACCAGGGAGCAATACCTTGATCGCTGTACTCAAATGTTGTCTGACACCATTCTTTAGACACTTGATGTGTACTGCAAATTGGGACGTGTTTTTTATCTGTTGTCATAGATATGCCGTTCCGTTGTCAGACGGCCGATTCAGCAATAGT
>JAAEOP010000068.1 GCA_024223125.1 Chloroflexota bacterium | reverse complement strand
GCCGATGTTGTCGTTCACAGTACAACCAAATATATCGGCGGGCATGGAACCATCATCGGCGGGGCGGTTGTCAGCCGGGATATTCCCTTGTTGGAAGAGAAAATCGGTCTGTTAATTCGTTATCTGGGCGGCGTTCCCAGCCCGTTTGATTGCTGGTTGACTAATTTGGGACTCAAAACGCTGCCTTTGCGGATGGAACGGCACTGCGCCAACGGTTTAGCGGTAGCGGAGTTTTTGGAAGGTCATGAGAGGGTGACGGCCGTGCATTACCCCGGTCTGAAAAGCTTCCCACAACACGACCTGGCGCGGCGGCAAATGGACGACTTTGGAGCCATGATCGCATTTGAGGTAGCGGGTGGTTATGAGGCCGCCACCCGTTTGTTAGACCGGGTACAGTTATGTGCTTTGGCTGTTAGTTTAGGTAATCTGGATACACTTATCGAACATCCTGCTTCCATGACCCATCAATCTGTACCGCCGGAAATTCGTGCCCAAACAGGCATTAGTGACGGATTGATTCGGCTGTCGGTGGGGTTGGAAGCGGCCGAAGATATTATGGCCGATCTGGCGCAAGCATTGGCATAAAAGAAGCGGAACTATACAGGGCATTCCTACGAAGACAGGAATCCACACATCTGGATACCCGCTTTCGCGAGTATGACAGTCGAGAGATGACTGTATAGTTACAAAAAAATTGAGGGTTAATGGGATGAATATTTTAACAGAGGATAAGGTTGTGTCTGGCATTGAACTGTTTTCAGCCTGGGTTGAATCACAGATGGCGTATAAGGGACAGCCAGGTTTGTCGGTGGGGGTAGTGTATGATCAGGCGTTAATTTGGGCGCAGGGATTTGGTTATGCGGATGTGGTGAAGCAAATAAAGACCACGCCGCAGACGATTTACCGTATTGCCAGCATTACCAAGTTGTTTACGGCCACGGCCGTCCTGCAACTACGCGACGCCGGTAAATTGCAACTGGATGATCCGGTTGGCAAACATTTACCCTGGTTCACGATTCAAAACAACTTTGAAGATGTGCCGATTATCACAATTCGTCATTTGTTAACGCATACGGCCGGGCTGCCCCGCGAAGCCAAGTTTCCTTATTGGACCGATGCTAACTTTCCGGCATTGGCCCAAATTCAAAAGACGATCCGGCAGCAGGAAACGGCCGTACCCGCCGCTACCCGTTGGAAATATTCCAACCTGGCTTTCTCTCTGGCTGGGGCGATTGTGGCTGAGGTTTCCGGCCAACCGTATGTTGATTATGTGCGGGACAATGTTTTACGGCCGTTAGACATGACCAGCACCTTTGTAGAGACGATTGATCCGGATCATGAACGATTGGCGGTGGGGTACGGCCGTCGTCTGCCTGGTAGTTACGGCCGTGACATTATGCCCTTCACCGATTGTCAGGGAATCACCCCGGCGGCCAACATAGCAACGTCGGTGGAAGACCTGGCAAAATTCGCTATGCTGCAATTCCGTGCCGGCGATGGCAAAAAACCACGTCCGGCCGGCGGCGATCAGATTTTGCAGGGCAGCACCTTGCGGGAAATGCAGCGTATTCATTGGCTCAATGTTGGTTGGCAGGAGGGATGGGGTTTAGGTTTTAGCATTAACCGACGCGGGGACAAAATCTACATTGGACATGGTGGTGCACTGTTGGGCTATCGTACTCTGATTCAACTTTTACCCTCAGAAAAGGTGGGAGTGATTGTGCTGACAAACGCCGACGACGGCAATCCGCTGTTTTATTTGGAGAAAGCATTTGAATGGATTGTAGCGGCCGTTTTAGAAGCGGTAAAGCGGGAGGAGGTTACAGTTGTAGCCGACCCCGCCTGGCAGCAATATTTGGGCCTGTACCGGAACGTCTGGAGCGATACACAAATCATGCTGCACAAACAACAACTCATCGCTATTGATCCCTCCCTGCCTGATCCCATGCCCTTTTTAACCCGACTCATTCCCATAAGCCAGCATACCTTCCGCATGGAAACAAAATTTGGCGGTTCGGGTCCCGGTGAACTGGCAATCTTTCATCTGGATGAATCAGGTAATGTTGCCCGCCTGCAAACGGGAGAGAATTTCCGCGAAAGAATTGAAAAATGGTAATTGGCAATCCCCAGCCCGAAAGAGCAGAAGCTCTTTGAAGG
>JAAEOP010000067.1 GCA_024223125.1 Chloroflexota bacterium | reverse complement strand
ACAACAGCAACACATGCTTAATATGGCTGATGCGTTGTTGGTCTGTGAAGATACCAAGACCCTGGCTGCTCTACAACGGCAGTTCGTGCAAGCGCCTGATGCTTCTAACATGGCCGATTTTTTACGAATCAGTCCTTGGCAAACTTACGGCACACGCGATTCGCTCCGTGAATATCAGGTTGACCGATTGGTAACGGAAGCCGAAAGAGCCAATGTGCCACAGGTCATCTACAGTTCGCCGCTTGAATCGAAAACGGGAGAAGAAAGAACGTCTCCATTTTCGCAGCAAGTATCGGATAGCGCGGACAATTTTGGAACAGTTGCGTCCCCTATTGCCCAAAGGCTGGAAAGTGGTGATACAATTTGACAGTTGGTACGCTTCTGCACGTCTCATCAAATACTGTCGCCGCCAAAGTTGGCATGTCACCAGCGGTTTGAAATGCAACCGTCTCTTAAGTGACAAGCGCGTTGACAAACATGCTCAAGTTTTGTCTAAAGCGATACTCCGTAACCGGCAAGCGGAAGCCAAACAAACTGCCCTGCCCCACCTTGCCGTCGGCCGCTTCCCGAACATCAAAACCCAATGGCTGTAACAAACGGATAAGTAAATGTCGGTTGGTCGCAATATCATCCACTACCAACAGCCGGAAATCAGACTGACCTGGAGCCAACCCCACAACGCGCCATCGTCTTTCAGGCTGGGTTAATGGGGGTGAATCTGTGACGGCCGCTTCAATTTCAAAGCGGAAAACCGTTCCCTTATCCAACTCGCTCCGCGCGGTCATATCCCCCCCCATTAGTTGTACAAATTGGCGGCTGATGGACAGTCCCAAACCAGTCCCTTCCTGTGACTGCCGGCCAGATTCCGTCTGTGCAAACGCCTCAAATAACCTATCAATTTCCTCTGGGGCAATCCCGGAACCGGTATCTTCCACTTCAAAATGCAGCCGTACCCTGTCATCTGCCAGAGTCTCCCCGCCAACACGCGCAGCAATCCCCCAATCTGCCTAATTACATTTCAGTCCATTTCAACCCGAGTGTTTTAGCTTTTTTGACATATGCTTGAATGTGGGCGCGGCCGACGGCCGCCATATCCTCATCCCGTTCATATGCCTTAAACCAGGCCACAATTTCAGCCAACGCTTCATCTAATGTGTACACCGGCTGCCAATTGAGATAGGCGGCCGCTTTTTCCCAACTCAGGCGCAAATAACCTGTTTCTGGGGCGGCAATGCCTGGCTGTAAATGTTCCCAGGAACCACTGCCCCACAATTCAACCAGCCTATCTGCCATTTGGCCGACAGGCACACCCTGCCGCTCTAACGGGCCAAAGTTCCAAGCCTGGCTAAACGCGGCCCCATCAGCCAGCAGTTCAGCCCCCAAAGCCAGATAGCCGCTGAGGGGTTCTAATACATGCTGCCACGGCCGTACACTCATCGGATTGCGGACGCCGATAGGATGCTCATCCAGCAGTGCCTTCAAAGAATCAGGAACCAGACGGTAAGCGGCAAAATCACCGCCGCCAATCACATTTCCAGCCCGGACAGAGGCAACGGCGACCCCATGTTCGGCATATTTTTCGGGGGGGAAGTAGGAGTCACGGTATGCGGCAATGGCTAATTCAGCCATCGCTTTACTGGCGCTGTAGGGATCATGCCCTCCTAAAGCGTCATTCTCGCGGTAGCCCCAAATCCATTCGTGGTTCTCATACACCTTGTCGGTGGTGATGTTAACCAATGCCCGCACCGATTGGCTACGGCGCACGACTTCCAGCATATTCACTGTGCCGCCAACGTTGATATCGAAGGTGTTTTTAGGATGTTGGTATCCATGAATGACAACCGGTTGGGCGGCCATGTGGAAGATGATTTGGGGCTTGTAGGTGTCTACGGCCGTTTGCAGGGCAGCCACATCTTGAATATCATCTCGCATATCGGTCATCTGTTGTGCCAGATGGCATAGTTCAAAATTACTGGGGGACGTTGGCATTTCTGGCAAACTGTAGCCAATGACATCGGCGCCCATTTCCAGGAGCCATTGCACCAGCCAGGAACCTTTGAAGCCAGTATGACCAGTGACGAGTACAGGGAGATTTTGGTAAGTCTGGTTAAATAAGTTTTGCATCATAGCTACAATTTACCGGATTTGAGCTTTCAGGCAAGCTGTCTATAGTAAGCATAGGGTAATCGCACTCTTAACATAGTAAGCCAGAATGTAACTCGCCTGAATATAACATACACGTATAATAAACCATTCACTTTAATCTGCGAAAACACATTTTCCTCTTCCATACAGAAGAGATCTTAAGGAGAATAAAATGCTTGAATCAACAAAATCCCGCGCTGGTATTGTTAGAGAATTATTTGGTTTTTTGTGGAAGCGTAAAATGTGGTGGCTGCTACCAATGATTGCTGTTTTGCTGCTATTTGGTGTCTTGCTCATTCTGGCTTCGGCGTCACCCGCTTTTGCACCGTTTATTTATACGTTATTCTAGCGGCCGTTCAGTAATTATGTAATTGGGTAATTTTGTAATTACCCAATTACTCAATTACCCACCCCTATAAGGATGCCCCATGGCTCTATTAAGCGCAATCGTTACCGTTCTTCTAACTTTAGTCAGTTACTCTTCTGGCATTACATTAGCAACCCCATCTGATCGCGACTTTTTGCCCACTATTTTTGATTTGATAACAGCCTTTTTATTGTGGATTGTAGCCTTTTGGCTGCGGTCACAATTGGGGCGTTGGTGGGGTTTGGCAGCTATTATTGTGGTGGGTATTGTCGTGGGATTTGTGCTGGCAAAGATTCGTCAGGTACGGTCAGACCCCAAGAACATTATCCCCAAGTCGGAACTGCCGGAACATGCACAGGAAAAAGCTGCGGCCGCAACCCTCACCAACCCCTTCAAACGCCTATGGCGTGCCTGGAGCGAATTTTCTGCCCGAATGGGCAGCGTGCAAGGACGGCTGCTAATGGGCTTTTTCTACTTCTTCATCGTCACTCCCTTTGGTTTAGGTTTCCGTCTGCTCAGTGACCCTCTCACATTAAAAATGAAGCCCGAAAACAGTAATTGGCTGCCCAGAGAACAGGTTGAAACCACCTTAACGGCCGCCCAGGAACAATAATCAATTATGTATATTCTTGGCATCTCTTGTTATTATCACGACGCTGCGGCCGTTTTACTGCATGATGGTCAACTTGTGGCTGCGGCCGAAGAAGAACGTTTCAGCCGCGTAAAACACGATTCTGATTTTCCCAAACAGGCTATTCAATTTTGTCTGGACACGGCTGGCATCAGCGCCAACGATCTGGATTATGTTGTTTTTTATGAAAAACCGTTCCTGAAATTTGAACGTATCATCAAATCCCAGCTTGCCACATTTCCTCGGTCCTGGCGTGTATTTGGCGAAGCGATGATTGCCTGGTTGAGCGATAAGATGTGGGTTAAAACGCATATTCAAGAAAAGGTGGGCATCCCGCCAGAGAAGATTTTATTTGTGGAACACCATCTCTCCCACGCAGCCAGCGCCTTTTTTGCTTCGCCATTTAAGGAAGCGGCCATACTCACCGTTGACGGTGTAGGTGAATGGACAACGGCCGCCATGGGTCGGGGTACGGCCGATTGGAATGGAGACGGACAAAACAGTCTGGTTTTAGACAAAGAGGAACGGTTTCCACATTCGCTGGGGCTGCTTTACTCGGCCTTTACTGCCTTTCTTGGCTTCCGGGTGAACAATGGGGAATACAAGGTGATGGGGATGTCGCCGTATGGCGAACCGCGATACCTGGACAAGATCGAAAAGCTGTTTCGGGTTTATGATGATGGCAGCTTTTGGATGAACATGGATTATTTCAGCTTCCATCATTCCCATTCAGATACATACAATCAAAAATTTATTGATCTGTTTGGCCCACCGCGCATTCACAGCGACACTTTTTTTACAGCCAAAACCAATCCAGAAGTGAATCCCACTGATCCCCAAGTGCAGCAAAACCAATATTATGCCGATGTCGCCGCCAGCGTACAGCGGGTCACAGAAGAAACAGTTATCAAAATGCTTCACGCTCTGCACCGAGAAACAGGGTTGAAGCAGGTTTGTATGGCCGGGGGGGTGGCCTTGAATAGTAAAGCCAACGGCCGTCTGCACACAGACTCCCCCTTTGACAACATCTTCATCCAACCAGCCGCTGGCGACAGTGGCGGCGCTTTGGGGGCGGCTTTATATGCTTACCATATCGTTTTGAACAAGCCACGAAAATTTGTACAAGAGCATGCCTATTGGGGAGCAGCTTATAATGATAGCGACATCCAAACGGCCATTGCCCAAACTGGCTTCCAGCACGAACAAATCAACGACGAGCAAAAACTGACTGAGCGTGTTGTGGATGATATTCTGGCCGGTAAAGTAATCTCCTGGTTTCAGGGACGCTTTGAATGGGGACCGCGAGCCTTGGGCAATCGCAGTATCATCGCCGACCCGCGGCGAGCAGAAATGAAGGATATTGTCAACACTAAAATTAAATTCCGGGAGCCATTTCGGCCGTTTGCCCCGGTCATCATCGAAGAAGCGGTACCCGATTACTTTGAAATTGAATCCCCTGAAGATAATTATCTGGCGCGTTTTATGCTCACGGTAGAAAAGTTCAAAGAAGATCAGGGAGCCAAAGTTCCGGCCGTGAATCATTTGGGTACTGGCCGACTGCAAAGCGTCCGTCGGGAATGGAACCCACGCTATTATGATTTAATAGACCAGTTTGGACAGGCCACCGGCATCCCCATTCTCATCAACACCAGTTTCAATCTGCGCGGCGAGCCAATTGTGACAACCCCCGCCAATGCCCTCAAAACGTTTGGCAACAGCGGCATTGACACGCTGGTAATGCACAATTATGTAGTTCGCAAATAAACGCTTTGGACGCTTTAACAATTGGGGATGTTTCAAACACTTTAGCGCTGATTAACTTCTTCTAGTTTTTGTAGTAACGTCTGTTTCATAGCGGCCGCTACAACAGATTCACTGTTTACAATATCGGTTAACTCTTCCGGATCATCAGCCAGGTTATACATCTGAAACTCATCTTCTTTACTGTAACCAAAGTAGTGTACCAACTTGTACTCATCCTGGAACAACGCTAGAGAGGCTTTGGTAAGCGGCGCCATCTTGGCATTGCTCTTGGCTTCCATCGTCCAGATATCGCGCTCTGATGCTGCGGCTAAGTCATTGTTCATAGTAGGCAAAATCTGCCCTTCAGCCCAATCTGGCACAGGTTGGGCTGTTAGATGGGCTATGGTGGGCAGCAAATCTACAGCGCTGGTGCGGGTAAACACATCTGTCCGTTTTGTTTGACCGGGGGCGCGAATAAATAGAGGGACATGGGTGATGGGGTCCCATAAGGTAGCGGTTACATGGCCGCGAATGCCGCGCTCAAACAATTCCCCATGATCGGATGTCAGAATAAGGTAAGTGTTGTCCAACAGCCCATCCTGTTCCAGATTATTGATGAGACGGCCGAACTCAGCATCGGTAAAGGCCAAATATTCATCATATAAACGGCGTTCTTCGTTTAGATTACCCTGATCTACTTTGTGCGAGCCAAACCGTTTTTCTTTTTCGGCCGGCTGCCAACCATCCTTAAATTTGTTAATAAAGTCGCGGTGAGTGGTGTATGGTTCGTGAGGGGGAAGTAGATGGAAGTAGCTGAAATACGGCCGTGACATTTCCGCCACCTGTGCCCCAATCCAATCAATGGCATCTTCCAATATAAAGAAAAGGCTGTGTAGATTGGGAATACCGCGGGGATACAAATCGCCATACGCTTCCGTTACCTGGTTCTTGTTGGCAAAGCGCATCAACCTGTCGGCCGTAGAGAGAAAAAGTGTACCCGGCGGCGTAGCATTATGACGCAAGATTGTAGATTCTCCCCAATAAGCCGGTGTGTAATCCTCGTAAAATAAGCGGTCAGCCAACTGCCCATCAGCCAGGCACAACTCACGGGTAGGGGTAAACGCATCTATCGCCTCCCGGAATTGATGCAGCAGAGACATCACCAGCAAATTATGGCTGTAGGCTGCTTTGTAATAATTATCTGGCAGAACATTGAAAATATTATGGGAGGCCATATCTTGGCGAATGAGATCATGTAAATGGAAGGCACGGTGTGTCCAGGGATGGGTTCCGGTCAGCATGGAGGCGGTTCCGGGCGAGGTGAAGTTGGCGCTAGCAGTATGGTTATGGAAGACAGTCGCTTTGTCGGCAAAACGGGCAATGTTGGGCGTTGTTTCCCGTTGATAGCCAAACATAGAAAGGTGTCTGGCTGACAGAGTGTCAAAAACGAGGACGAGGATATTGGGTTGGCCGCTGTTTTGGGTTTGGGGATGGGGATGTACGGCCGTTTCCACATACGGCCAGGCAACTTTGAAAAAGGGTAAGGCAGGCAGCAGCTTTAAAAAATCACGACGGCTAATATCAGTCAAAACATACTCCCCCTAAATATTTCGTATTATCACAATGATGATACTGATTAGATCTAAAAACAGGTAGATTGAAGACAAGACAGTCAGACGATTTACAAAATTAACCACTTTGGCTTCTACTCCAGGTTTGCGCCAAATGGCAATATAGGCGGCCGCCACAACCACGACATAGGAAATAGCCCACAGCGCCAGCGGTACACTTTGCCGTTGATCAAACCAGGCCGGGTTTAAGTTAAAGATGATGAGCCAGACGGCCGTAACCAATGCCAACATGCTGCCCACAGCCACAAATCTATCCTTGAAAAAACGGCCGGGAAGGATGAGTCCCAGCAGCGTAACCCCCACAAACAATACAATAGAATCTAGCAGTGCAAACAGTAAAGCATAGCTGATGACTGCCACTATCTCCCACAGACTCATCCGTAGCAGCATCGAAGGAATTTCTCGCAAGATGTTGATGATAGCCCACACATGTACCGGAAAAACAACAGCCACAAACAGCAGCCATAAATCCTGGGTGGCTACGCCTAAAAACTTCTTTTGGGGAGCGGCTGTAGAAATTTGAGAATCACTAAAGGTAGCCAAGACTCTTCAACCTTTCTTCTATGACGGCCTCATCTTCATCATTGCTAGAAGTGGGCGGTGGCGCAGAGCCACTGGAATCGGGTTGGGTTCCAATGGTCATATAAGGAATATCTTTGTACGATGGGTTGGGGAAATCTTTTAACCCCTGACTGCTAAACAATACACCGGGCACGGCGTTGTAATCTATACAATGATCTGAGGCCCAATGGTCTTTATTGGGCACGATAGTTTCCTTTTCCCAACCGCCTAATGCCGTTTCGGCCGAGGCGCGATAACCAGATGCAAAACCTAAAACCAAATCTGGCCCGTAGCTGGTCAAGGGACCATCAAATGCTTCTTCTTGCCGCCAGACGTGTTGGAAAACAGCCCGGCCGTCGGGTCCCTGCCACTGAGTCAAATCTGTACACAAACGGTTGAGCAGCGCTTCTTTTTCACCAGCTTGTACTGTGCCCTGACCTTCACGGCCGTCCAAATTCAGGTACAAACTGTTCAGACCAATAGCATACGCTTGGCTTTTGGCCCAGTTGACATTGGAAAAGGTAGCGCTCTCTTTTGTTTCCTGCGGTGTAATATAATGATGGTCACATAGCCAGCGATTCAAATGCACCTTGTACTCAAAATCTGAAAACCCATGATCGGATATAACAAAAAGCTGCGTCTTATTTTTGAGACCTTTGCGGGCTAATTTATCTTCTACCTGACCCACAATGCCATCCAGTTTAACGTACCAGGCATCAATGAGATCAGGCCGGTCACGCCAAAACATATGTTGTAAACGATCAAGCGTGTCGAAGACACTGGCCAGCACCCCTTCTTCAAAACGATCCAGATAGTACATCAATACCTTCAATCTGCTTTCTACAATGAAGTCGCACAACTTGAGAAACTGCTCATCGTTGATGAAGCCATCTTCCAAGGCTGTTGTATCTTGCGGCCAGCCGACCGTCAGGTATGGCCCCGCTTTTTGCCAGCTCTCTTTGACAAAATTGCGGGGTGTACCATAATGCCAGGGGGCGCCCAGGGGATGGGCTTGCAAGGGCATGGCATACAGGCAAACATCGGTGCCTAGTTTTGTAAGAATTACGCGGGTGATGGCCTTAATGGAGATGAACAATCCCATCTTGAATTTCATCTCGATGATAGGACTCCACTCACCAATCTGCATTTCATGGTGAAAGTTGTCAATGGTCACAACGGCCGTGTCCGCTCCCGTTGGCTCTATGACGACATCCATCTGCGACGGTTCCACTTTCCCTTTTTTCTTACGCATGGGGCCGGTGAGGGAACCTATATAACGGCTGCCTTTCTTTTCTAACTGAGCGACGGGGGTTTTACGGCCGTCAACCTCCCCCAATGCCAGATTAGTTGTCAAAAAGGTACCCACACCAAAACGGCCCAATAAGTCAGGCGTACCTAAACCAGGCAATGTCCGTACCGATGATTTTACACGAGCCGGAAACATAGCCGGCCACCATAAAGCTGTCGCCGGATACCCCTGCTTTACAGCCTGATCGAAAATCGTGGTAGCTTTGAAAGGTTCTGTAAATTGGGTTCCGCCTAAACCGCTTTTTGTGGGCAGCAGCGAGACATGCAGCGCATAATTCTGTGGATTGCGATGCACAAAATCGAACATACCATGCCCACCAGGATTCAACCCGGTGGCAATACTCGTCCAAGACACCTCACTTTGGGGCGGATTAGAAACAGAAAAGCGTGAATACCCTCCGGTAGCCACATATTTGCCTAAATTCGGCAATTGACCAGTATTGTAGAGACGCTCAAAACGCCCTGGTTCAAAGGCATCCAGACCTATAATAATTGTTTGCATAAGATCACTTAGGGGCTAATTCTGGAAACCGGCGTGGTTTTCACGTTATCTGATTGATTTACGTCTGGAAGAAACCTCGCCGGTTTTTGGCAGCTACTTAATTCTCCAAATTTTGGTCAAGCTCTGAAGATGGCTCCTCTTCATTTTCTTCACGTCTTTTTCTTTTATTGCGGGCAAACCACATTTTGATTCGGCTTGAAAACATGAAAATAAACCCAGATAAAGTGGCAAATACAACCGCTAAAACTTGAAAAATCAAACCGCCTGTATTGGGATCGAGATATGCCTGGGGGGCAGCAAAAACTGCCTGGGCACTCAACAAAACAAGAAGCAATGCTATAATTCCTACCTGGGCAAATCGTTTCATGATACCATCCTTTTTCAAAATAATGAGGTTTTTGTCATCGTTAAATTAAGATTGTTCCCTATCCAATTATGGGGAATACAAGTTTTTTAACAAGTATAAAGTAACCAAAGCTGCTTAAGAATTGCCTTTCTCTAAACCATTTGAAAGCACATTTGTAAGACCGGCAACGATAATGAAACCTTGAATTTGCACCTTTATTTTTGTGGGAATGCAGATAATTTGCATGGGGATGCTACGCAGATCATTCCCTTTATGAACTTAATTAACGGAATTTCTATCTTTTTATGGCTGGTTCTAAGAAGTCATTGCTTAAAGTTTGTCTGATAACTACTTGTTTGTTACTACTAATCCTGTTT
>JAAEOP010000066.1 GCA_024223125.1 Chloroflexota bacterium | reverse complement strand
CTTAATTCTCAGGGGCTGACTGCAACGGTATTGGGCGTTCAGGGTTCAGGATCTGATCGTGTATTGAGCGTGGAGGAGGAGCTGATTGTAATGGTTTTGGCGGATCCAAAAATCGTCTTATATGTTCATACGTGTCTGAATTGACAACATTTTCTGTTTGCATAATTGACTGATGAGTACTGTTCTCTATAGGTTTATTGGTAGCACCTGCAATATTATGAGGACCGTAAAGTAAAACAGGTGCATAACCATTACCTTCACGTTTTCTGACAGTACTGTATAAACTCAAGGCGCGAGATGTATTTGGAGGAACAGAAGATGGGGTAGAACTATCCATCCTGCGACCCAAACGTCGCACATCGTTACCTAGCTTGATGTCGCATTGTAGGAGGAAACCTGGTATCCCCCCAATTAAGAATGCTGCTCCCTTTATGGTGTTTGTAGGCTTGTAATCTATACCATCAACGACAGGATCAATCAAAATAAGATCATCAATATGCACGCCCTCTTGATCAAGTTGATGAGCTACTTCAAGCGCAGCTGCTCCACCCCAACTATACCCAATCACTACAGTTCTGTCTGATGTTGAATCTTTTATTTTCGTTATTGCGTCTGCTTTACCCGCTTCATCATTATTAAATCTACGATAACCTGACGCTTGTCTTGTCTCTATATCACGTCCCAAAAGTCCGTTTTCAGCTAAGGTTTGGCACAGTTTATATATTGGCGAGTCGGGACCAAATGTTTCAGATTTAGGGGAACCTTGAAAGCAAAAACCCTCGTGCCCGCTCGGATCCACCATATTCACTGGATTCCCCCGCACATACTGATACGCCGGCTCCGACTCCACCGCATCGACACTCAAAAACGTCCCCGTCCCCACCGAGTACCACCGCGCCCGCAGATGCAACAACCCCACCTCAGCCTGCCACCACTCGCCCGTATACCCATACGGCGAACTCCCATTCTGCACGGGATTGCCGTAAGGGTCAAATTCATTGTATGCGACCACCGAGCCGGTCTCATCCACCGCCTGTCGCACCGAGCCGAGACCATCGCTGAGTAGATAGCGCGTCTCGCCGGTGCTGCTCTCGGCCACAATCACACCCGGCAAGTGCAAGTAAGCATTACCCTCGCTGGTATAGATCACCTCCGGCAAACCGGCCGCGACATCGAGAGCGAAGTGGGTGGTGCTGAGCCCCACCGTCTGGCCTACCCTATCATTGACCCCGTTGTAAATAGGCTCGACTGTCGTGCCGTCACGCTCGGAAGCAATCAAGCGATTGGCCGCATCCCAGGTGTTGGTCAGGCTGTCAGATTGGGTCAGATTGCCGTTATTGTCAAAGCTGTACACGGCTTGCCCGTTGAGCTGCGCTAAACGATTGGCGTCATCGTAGAGATAGGTGGTCGTATCGCCGTCGATGATTTGCTTGAGCCGGTTGCCGACTTCATCGTACTCATAGGCGTAGGTTTCACTTGTCTGCCCTGAGCTTGTCGAATGGGTAGAGTAATCGGCGTTGGTCAAGCGATACAGATTGTCGTAAGTATAAACGATG
>JAAEOP010000065.1 GCA_024223125.1 Chloroflexota bacterium | reverse complement strand
GGACGTACTCACCGGATAGTGGCGTCGTCTTAGGTGTAGGCGGTCCGGTCACGAATCTGGGTTGCGGCAACGGTGGTGTTTATGATTGGAGTACGGGGTTGATCTTTAGGAACGGCCGTTACTTCGACCCCAATACCGGCATATGGATAACGATGGGAGCGATGGTTACCTGGCAAATCTGGCCGAAAGAAAACAGGCAGCAACGCCGTTGGCGTAGAAAGTATGGACAACAGGCAACGTTCCTCATTCTATTGCTTCTTCTCATCTTGATGGCCACTGCCTTATCTGGCTGTGGCTGTGGGATTGTACCCACCATACCCGATACCTCAACACCACCGCCGACACTACCGCCAATTGATGACACACCAACACCAGGACAGCCTGAAACACCAACGCCGACACCGGGACAACCTGACACGCCAACACCACAACCGCCACCGACTGATACACCACAGCCACCCTCGCCACAACTGCCGACGCCATCTGAGCCGCCTATACCGGTACCAACTGACCCACCAATACCAACCCCAACACCAACACCGCCAGTAACCAGCGTACCCCCAGATACATCAGATATATGGTCAGATTATCCAGTCCGTACGGAAGCGGGAGGAAAAAAGCCATATTGGATTCAATGGTATGGATATACAGGATGGGCGAAGGCGCAATATCCCCCTTATAACAATGCGGATGGAATCCATCCAGGACTTGATTTCGGACCGGCGCGGGTTACACAAGAAGAATTTCAGTCCCACGATCCTAACAACCCCGATCCAACAGGAACACCCGTTTATGCATCAACCTCAGGAGATATATTAAGAGCTGAGAACGACACCAGAGGTCATAGAAGAGTAATCATTTCTCTGAATGATGGGTCTTTTGGGTATTACGATCATTTGGAACACGAGCGAGGAAGCGGTCATGTTGAGCCTGACGACATAATCGGTTATTTGGAAAAGGAGGAACAACACGTTCACCTAGAACGAAGAGTCAATAATCGGCCAACCAATCCTTTGCCATTCTTTGAGGCGATAACACGGAACGAAATAGTCAACTGGCCACGGGGCCCACGAACCACGTATCCCGAACATTATTGGCAAGGAAATTGGTGGCGCGATCCGTTACTCCAACCCGATTCACCTTTT
>JAAEOP010000064.1 GCA_024223125.1 Chloroflexota bacterium | reverse complement strand
TTGGGGGGCGTAGTCTGCGTGTAAGAGGTGAAGTGTATCACTAAAAGTAGTTTCAACCACTTGAGGGAGATCCGGCAAGAGGCTTCGCGGGTCGACATGCCGGGGCGCAATACGCACCAGCCGTCCCCAGGGAACAAGTTGGTACCGTTCTTCAATGCCGGCGGCCCAACCTTGCAGGGGGCCGGCAATGTACATATCAGGATTCCCCCGTTTGAACCAGTTGATAACGATGTTTTCATCTGGAGGATAGATCCCGCGTAAATCGGGACGATAGCCCTCTGCGTGCTGCATATACCAAAAGGAGGTTAAGTCGCCCCAGTGAGCCAGCATCCCTGCGCCTGATTCCAGAGGATGGTTGAGCGTTGTGGCCCATTCGTTGTAGATGTTGCGATTCCACTTGATACTAAGCCAGGTGATGTTGTGCCGAATTTGGGGCAAAATAAGAAACAGAATAAGCATAAGCAGCAGTACGGGGGGAACAGATCGAAGCACATAAAGTGAGGTACGGGAGATATCTTGTTTGGTGTGGGGAAGGTAGGAGGTCAGGAATTTGATAAGAATTTCGACTACAAATATCAACGTATAGCCGGCAAAGAAGGAAAACATTAGAAATGACGGCAGTAAAAACGCCGACTGCTCACCTTGCCCGTAGACGATAACAAAAGGGATGGGCACGGCATACATTAATAAAAACGGCACAAAGATGCGCGGCCGGGCCATCGCCAAAGCCAGTCCCCCGCTGAGCCCCAGAATGAGCCCAAACAAGGTCACATCCTCGATGAGCAAGGGCAGGTAAACGGTGAAAAATTGCAGGGGGACTAATCCCCAATTAGCTACAACCCCTTCGGTAAAGCCGACGCCGGCAAAGTAACCCACCAGGCCATCCAATCCGGAGTGGTAGAAATCGGCCAGAAGACCGCGCTCGATGGCCTCCTGACGGTTGTAAGTGGCAATCAGCCACTCGGCCCGGAGCGGGATGTAAAAGTAGAACAAGCCGGGCAGGACCAGGCAAAGCAGGTAAATTAGCCAGGTTTTTAATTGACCTCGTTGGCCGGTAAAGTTTAACCAAACCATGGCTAACAAGCCGGGCACCAGCAGCACGGCCGTGTTATGCACGCTGATAAACAGGCCCAGCAGCAGCAAGGAGAGGGCCATAGGATATTGACGGGACCACTGGGAGAGCATACGGCGAGAAAATTGGAATGCAGGAGGCCAAAATGCATTTTGGCCTCCTGCATTCTTTGAATGAAGAGGCGATTTGACAATTTCGATGGCGCGAGCGGCGGTGTAGAGCACTCCGCTAAAAAGAAGAATGTTTAGCCCGTAGGTTTTGGCCTCGGTAGACCAGCGCCAGAAGGTGGGGAGGGTCGCAAAAATCAGTACGGTGGCAAGTGCAGCCCAGCGTGCCCCGGCCAATCGAGGGGCAAAAAAGCGGCGGGCAGCGTTGTAGATCAAGACCAGGGCCACGGATGAACACAGGGCCGAAAAGAGATTCATCCGCCATGCAATTTCACCAAAAGGAAAGAGAGTGACCCATACTTTGCCGATTAGAATATAAAGGGGAAAGCCGGTGGGGTAAGTGACACCCAGAACGTAGGGCGTGTATTGAAATAGGGCGGCATCGCCTTCGATGACGGTTGGGGCTAAGGTGAAGGTGTAGGCGTAGAGGGCGGTTAGGAAGATGAGGAGGGAAACAATTTTAGATTTTAGACCCTGCACTTCGTTCGAGGGCAGGTTTT
>JAAEOP010000063.1 GCA_024223125.1 Chloroflexota bacterium | reverse complement strand
GTCCCACTTCTCGTTCGCTAATTGCTATGCCTTTTTCTTGTGCTAACTCCCTCCTTATTTCTTTGAAATTCTTTTTGCCCTCATTGTGCCTGTTTGCTATGTAACATAAAATATCGAACCCATAGGTTACATTTGGCAAGCTCAATTTTGCTGCTTGGGGCGCATGGTAACGCGCCTCTGGATGCGTGCAATTCTTGTTACTGCATTTGCGACTGTAACCTATCACATGAAAGGGACCGGCTAACGTTTGCACATATTTGTCTACTTCGCGTGAGCTGGTTGTTACTAGATGGGAATCGCAAAAAGGACATGCCTCCAATGTGACATGGCTTCTATGAATGGGGGCGTCGGGATATGTTCGTTTTGGACGATGAGCTGGCTTTTTTATTTTATGTTTCCTCACTTGATGATCCTTATTTGTCTACTCTTCTCTTTCCCCTATTATAGTCACCGTCGCCCCACTTGCTAAATTGTCACACAGGGCTGTCAATGATGGACACGGCCGTAACCCGCCTGTAATATTTGTAGACTAAAATCCAGAAGGAGGCTGCTTAAATAATGAATCAACCGTTAGCCCAATTTGGCGATATTTTAATTGTAGATGATGAAGAATCGGTGGTGGAGGTGGTGAGTTTGTATTTGCAGCGGGAAGGGTTTGATGTGCGGGTGGCACGTGACGGCCGTACTGCCCTCAACGCTATTCGAGACAATCTACCTTCTTTGATGGTGCTGGATTTGATGCTGCCAGAAGTGGATGGCCTGGAAATTATGCGCCGCCTGCGGAATGACCCCACCTCAGATGTGCCGGTGATTATGTTAACCGCCCGCCGCCAGGAAACAGACCGTATTTATGGCCTGGAGTTGGGGGCGGACGATTATGTGACCAAGCCTTTTTCTCCGGCCGAATTGGTGTCGCGGGTGAAGGCGGTGTTGCGGCGCACACATGGGCAAACGGGGGTAGATGGGGGGGAACGGCCGTTAAAATTTGACGATTTAACCATTGACCCCAAAACACGGTTGGTGACAGTACGCGGTAAAACGATTGAACTGACAGCCACCGAATTTAATCTACTCCACTTTATGGCCGCCCATCCGCGGCAGGTGTTTAAGCGGGATCAACTGTTAGAAAGTGTGTGGGGTTTTTCTGAATACGTAGACCCCAGCACCGTTACCGTTCACATCCGTCGTCTGCGCGAGAAGATTGAAACCGACCCCAGCAGTCCCTCCTGGTTGATGACAGTGTGGGGGGTGGGGTATAAGTTTGAGCCAGGATAATGATATGAGATTTGGAGATTGGAGATTAAAGCAGCACGCAATCTCCTAATCTCCCCCCAAAAAACAGATGATAAACACAATTCCACAACAAAAATATATCGGCCGTTTTAGTCATACGCCCTGGCGGCTTTTCATCATGGGCATTATTACAGCGCTGGTTGTCATGGTGCTGCTCATGCGGCTGTTGATGCAAGCGCCGTTGCAAGATATTACCACGTTGGTAACGTGGTTGTCGGTCACATCTTTGGTCTCTTTGGCGGTAGGCTATGTTTTGTACCGACGGGGGTTGGCTCGTTCTCCTTCGCTCAGCCTGACATTGGTATTGACCTATGCCTGGGCTGCCTTTTTGATTCTGTTTAATGTGTGGATCATGTCGCGGCAAATGTTTTTTAACAATGAACATGATCTGGTTCTGAGCGGGGTGCTGCTGCTTTTTTCGGCGATTATTGCCATGACATTTGGCATCTTTGTGGCTGCCAGTGTAGCCGATGGGTTAAACCAGCTAGCCACAACGGCCGAAGCAATTGCCCAGGGAAATTTAGAAGCACGAGTGCAGGTAAACGGCCGTGACGAAGTAGCTCAGGTCGGCCGTTCATTTAACCACATGGCTGAACAATTGCAGCAAGCAGAAAAGGAACAGGCCGAAGTGGAACAAATGCGGCGCGACCTCATCGCCTGGACATCCCACGATTTACGCACACCGCTGACCAGCATTCGGGCCATGATTGAAGCATTACACGATGGATTGGTAGATGATCCCGACACCGTACAACGATATTATCGTACCATCCGCGCCGACGTCATTGGCTTGAATGATTTGATTGATGATTTATTTGAACTGGCGCAGTTGGATGCCGGCGGCCTGGTTTTGGAAAAATCGCCCCATTCGTTGAGCGATCTGGTGTCGGATACGTTGGAGAGTTTTCAGGCGTTGGCTAGGCAACAGCAGATTGTTTTGAGCGGCCACATCGAGTGCAGCGTGGACCCGGTGCAGATGAATGCAGCTCGTATCGGCCGTGTGCTGACAAATTTAATCGGCAACGGGCTGCGTTATACGTCGGCCGGCGGACAGGTGCAGGTAACGGCCGTTCTTGCTGACGATGAAGTGCAAGTGCTGGTACAAGACAGCGGCCCTGGTTTTGAAGCGGCCGATCTATCCCGTGTGTTTGAGCAGTTTTACCGCGGCGAACAGGCTCGCAGCCGAAAAACGGGCGGAGCCGGTTTAGGGTTGGCAATTGCGCGGGGGATTGTGCTGGCCCATAACGGCCGTATCTGGGCCGAAAACGGATCCGATGGCGGGGCGATTGTGGGTTTTACGCTACCCCATTAAGGTTGATTGACTGAAAGATTTAAGAATTTGCCACAGAGAGATTTTACTTGTAGATTTCAGGATAGATCATCATCATCGCTCTGAAATATCACAAGTACGTACCGAATCTCAGCCTTGTAGCAAAGATTGGGTGTTTCCTCCTGTAATAGGATCAATTGCTGATACTGAGGGATTCGTAGGTAGCCATACGTTTGCAGAATTTACATATTGCTATGTACTTTTGGAAAACGGCCATCTTCAAGCATGGTCATACGGACTCAATATATTTAGTCTACTGTTCATTTTAGGCACTTCTACACTATTAGGAGTATTCATTAGTGGTGTGGTGGGCATATTTACTTATAGAATATACTTGAGACCACTGAAAAAAGTCCATTGCGACCAGAAGTTCAATTTTTTCTCTCGACATAGTTTTGTCCCTGGTAGGGAAAAATTAAACTTCTTTCGGTAAACTCATATGATCTCTTTGTCCCTTTGCAAAAAATCAAGGACATTAACTATGATTACGATGATAGATTACGGTGCCAGCAACATCCGCTCGGCACAGAAAGCATTTGAACATATCGGCGCAGAAATCACCCTCACCGAAGACCCAGATGTTGTCCGCAAAGCGGACAAACTGGTACTGCCCGGCGTCGGCGCTTTTGGCTCTGGGATGGCTGGCCTACGCCAGCACAATCTGCCCGATGCCATCTACGAAGCAGTACAATGTGGTGTCCCCTTTCTGGGCATCTGCGTCGGTATGCAGCTCATGTTCGACGAATCCAACGAAATGGGACTTCATCAGGGTCTTGGTCTCATCCCCGGCAAAGTCACCCGCTTCCCCACATTCCGCAATCCCCAATCCCCAATTCGCAATCTAAAAATCCCACACATGGGCTGGAACCAGCTAGAACCGACCTGGGAACACCCTTTGTTGCAGGGTATTGAAACGGGTGATTATGCATACTTTGTCCATTCCTATTATTGTGATCCAGTGGCAGCAACGGCCGTACTCGCCTGGACAGATTACGGCTTCCCCCTCCCTTCTGTCGTTGCCCAAGACAATGTTTACGGACTACAATTCCATCCCGAAAAAAGCCAGCGTGTGGGATTGCAAATTCTGCAAAATTTCGTAGAGGTAATTGCCTGATGTTAGATAAGCAAACGATACAATCCTGAACAGCAGAACAGAATGGATGCTTATCTGGCATCGAGGCCAAAAGGAGGACACATGACCTTCACGATTTACCCGGCCATTGATTTACGCAACGGCCGTGTCGTGCGTTTACAATATGGCGATCCCGACCAACAAACTGTATTCAGTGATGATCCTGTAGCCACGGCTGAAAAATGGATCACCGCCGGGGCTGACTGGCTGCATGTTGTCAACCTGGATGGGGCGTTTGACGAAGCGGGAGCCGCCAATTGGGAAGCGCTGCCCCGGCTGACAGAATTGAGGGCAAAGGTACAGTTTGGCGGTGGCGTCCGTACCCTGTATGAGATAGAACGAGTATTGGAAATCGGTGCGGCGCGGGTTATTCTGGGCACGGCCGCTATTGAAAACCCAGCGCTTGTTGGTCAGGCCATCGCCCAGTTTGGCGCAGCACGGATTGTGGTGGGAATTGATGCCAGGGACGGCCGTGTGAAAACCCGCGGCTGGCTGCAAGACAGTGACGTTACTCCGACCGACCTGGGCAAAAAGATGAAAGCCCTCGGTGTGCAGACGACCATCTACACCGACATCAACCGGGATGGGGTGTTAACCGGCGTCAATGCCCAGGCTACAGCCGAATTGGCCCAAACGACTGGACTGCAAGTCATCGCTTCCGGCGGTGTGGCCTCTTTGGAAGACATTCAAAAATGTTGTGGACTGGCTGAAAAAGGTGTGGTGGGGGTAATTACGGGGCGGGCAATTTATGACGGCCGCGTAGACCTCTCTGTCGCCTTAAAAATCATCAACCTATAACCCAAATTTGTGCTACAATGCTAACCAAAAAGGTGAGATTCATGTTATCAATTTCGAAAAAATATATTGTAGATGATATTGGCAATCCAAAAGAAGTAATCATTCATCATCGTGTCGCAAAATATTTGCGTAGATTACCCAAACCTCAAAAAGATCGCTTGAAAGAACTGCTCAAGCAACTGGAATCTGAGCCACTAATTGAAATTACAGAGTGACTATGAGATACACATGGCTATTATTTGACGCAGACCATACCCTATTCGATTTTGATTCAGCTGAAGTGAAAGCTTTACGCAATGCCTTTGCCGAGTTTGGCTTTCCCTACAACGGCCGTACCGCAGACATTTATCGCACTATCAACCAGCAAATATGGCAGCAGTTGGAGCGGGGTGAAATAACGGTCGGTGAATTACGCACCACTCGTTTCTTGCGCTTATTTACGGCCGTTGGTGTCCAGACAGACCCGCTTCCCTTCAGTGACAGTTATCTACGCCATCTGTCCCAATGTGGCGATCTGATTGTCGGCGCCGAAGAAACAATCCAACAATTAAGCCAAAATTACCAACTGGCTCTAATTACCAATGGCCTATCAGACGTACAAAGACCTCGACTGGCGGCATCCCCTCTTACACAATATTTTACGGCCGTTACCATCTCCGATGAAGTAGGCTTTACCAAGCCAGACCCACGCATTTTTGACATCGCTTTCAGCGCCATGAACCAACCTGCCAAAAGCAAAGTTATCATAATTGGCGACAGCCTGACCTCGGATATGCAAGGCGGTCATGATTATGGAATTGACACCTGCTGGTTTAATCCAAATGGGAAAACACGGAATGGGCTACCTCTCACCTTTGAAATCAAGCATCTTTCAGAATTGATCAATATCTTATGAAAACCGTATGACAAGATGTTATCTTGTCCAGGCAAAACAGCGTTTTGTCCTACGATTCGTGAAGGAAAAATTCATGAATGATCCAATTATTGAAGCCTGGCAAACTCACGACCGTTTAAACCTATCCTATCTATCCTATTTAGCTCCCATCCCCATGGAATTGGAAATAGGTCTTTTATGTTAGCCAAACGTATTATTCCCTGTTTAGATATTAAAGACGGCCGTGTTGTCAAAGGCATCAATTTTGTAGATTTGCACGATGCTGGCGATCCTGTCGAGCAAGCCCAAATTTATGACGCGGCTGGGGCCGATGAACTTGTCTTCCTGGACATCACCGCTACCCATGAAAAACGCGAAACTGTTATGGAACTGGCCCGGGCTGTGGCCGACCAGGTTTTTATCCCCTTCACCATCGGCGGCGGCATCAACAGCGTAGACAACATGCGCGGTATCCTCCGCGCCGGGGCAGACAAAATCAGTATCAACTCGGCCGCCGTCCGCAATCCTAACCTCATCAGCCAGGGAGCAAAAGCATTCGGCAGCCAGGCAATTGTGGTAGCGATTGACGCGAAGAGGATCGGTGATCAGTTGGCCGAAGAATCCGTAATCCGCAATCCTCAATCCGCAATCCCCAAATGGGAAGTCTACATCTCCGGCGGCCGTACCCCTACCGGGTTAGACGCGGTAGAATGGGCCAAAGAAGTAGAACGGTGCGGTGCAGGTGAAATTTTGCTTACCAGTATGGATGGCGATGGCACGAAAGAAGGGTATGATATTGAACTGACACGGGCTGTCTGTGAGGCGGTCAACATCCCCGTCATCGCTTCTGGCGGAGCCGGTACGATGGCACATTTTGCTCAGGCGCTTACAAACGGCCGTGCCGATGCTGCCCTGGCTGCCACCCTGTTCCACTACAAACAAATGAGTATCGCCGATTTAAAAAAGTATTTGGCCGGGCAAAGAATTCCGGTTCGGCTTTAACAATTAGTGGACGACAATCTCTTATTTAGCTATCCTATCATTATTGGAGGTTCATTGATGGAAGAAATCCGTATGTATTCAAAAGAAGATTGGATTGTTCACTCTCAGTTTGGCATTGGTCAAATCAAAGGCGTTGACGTGAAAAACATCAGCGGTGAAGAATCAGATTATTACAGAATTAAGACAACAAACAGCACGTTTTGGATGCCGGTAAAACAGATGGAAAGTGACGTATTACGGCCGTTATCCACACCCAAAGAAATTAAACAAGCCATTACCATATTGAAAGAACCACCCGTCGAGATGTCATCAAACTATAAAATACGGCAAAATCGGATTCGTCAGGTACGGATTCAAAATACTCCTGAAGCCATCGCCGAGCTTATTCGGGATTTGAGGGCCCACCGGCGAGAAAAAGGTGTATTAAATAGCTCAGAACGCAGTGCCTTTCGCGCTCTTAAACAACGACTTGTTGAAGAGTGGGCTCTTGTGACAGATGAAAAAACCGAAATGATAGCGACGAAACTGGATAAGCTGTTAAACTTACAGCCGGCGACAGTCGAGGGAACAGCAAATAACCGTCTTGAAATTTGACGATAAAGGATTGATTACGGCCGTTGTCCAAGACGCCGCCACCAAAAATGTGCTCATGGTGGCCTGGATGAATACCGAATCCTTGCGTCTGACACAAGAAACCGGGGAAACTCATTTTTGGAGCCGCAGCCGGGGAGAGCTATGGCACAAAGGGGCCACCTCTGGCAACATCCAACACGTCCGCCAAATCCGTTGCGACTGCGATGGCGACACACTGCTCATCCTGGTAGATTCGGCCGGGCCAGCCTGCCACACCGGGCAAAGAAGCTGTTTTTATCAGAAATTGGAGTCCAAATGAGCAACTTTATAGATGCCCTCTTTGCCATTATTCAAGACCGAAAAGCAAACCCACAGCCAGGGTCATATACCAACAGTTTGTTTGCCGCAGGGGAAGATGAAATGGCGCAAAAAATTGGGGAAGAGGCAATTGAAGTTATTATCGCCGTGAAGGGGCAAGGGGATGAGCGGGTTATCGAAGAAAGCGCCGATCTGGTTTACCATTTATTGGTTATGCTGGCCAACCGGGGATTGACGTGGGATGATATTGGGATGGAATTAGAAAGAAGACACAGGTAAACAGTTTTCAGTCATCAGTTTTCAGTGTCTGTCAGTTATGTGTCACTTGACGGCCATAAAAAGTCTGTTGAGAATAACTTCAAAGATTTGCTGCGACTCTTATTCTGCTCAATATCCTCCAGTAGTTGGTCAACAGTGGTCACAACTCGGTTCCTACCCATTTTGGTATAAAGTTGTTGTGCCAGCTGGGCATGGGGTTCCGCTTTGTCCCACTTCTCCTGCTCCACCAGCACCCGCGCCAGCTTCAAGCTGGCCGAAGCTACACTATTGCTACTGCGCGATTTCTTCGCCACCGCCACCGCTTTTTCCATATTACGGGTTGCCTGCCACTTCTTACCCATATCCTGATACACCAGGCCAACATTACTCAACGTGGCCGCTTCACCCACATCATAATTGTGCTCGCGGGACAATTCCAACGCTTCTTTCAAATGTTCCATTGCTATTCGCTTTTCGTTCATTTCACGGGCATTTGTCCCCAAATGATTTAATATCTCTATTTCCAAATGAACATCGGGGATATCATGAGCAATTTCCATGGCCTCTTCATAACTGCTTACGGCCTGCTTCCATTGCGCCGATTTGCGGTAGAGTACGGCCAACTGACTGTAATGCCGGGCCACTTCCCTGGGAGACTGTCGCTCTTCAATAAAGTAACGGGTCTGAAAAAGATACTCTATTGCTCGACCCCAATCCCCCCAGGCTTCATAAGCCTGGCTCAATTCGATCAACGACTGTTCTTCCTGCTTCTGGTTGCCCATTTCGCGGGCCAGTTGCAAAGCTTGCCGTTGGAAACGAGCCGATTCAAAATAATCGCCCATCTTTTTGAGGATAATACCCAGTTTGGCAAGCGCCTCCATTTCTCGGTTTTGATCTCCCATCTCTTGCGCCGTTTCCAAAGCCATTACAAAATATGCCTTGGCGTTTTCCAGGCTGTTTTGTTCCAGATAGATGTTGCCCAGACGCATCAGATTACGAAATAGTTTGCCTAAATCTTTATTTTCCTCAGAAATAGTCAAGGCATGTTCATAAAACTCAACAGCCCTCTCCGTCTTCCCCAATTCATGGTATAGCATACCCAGGTTGCCCCATGCTTCCCCTTCGCCAACGCGGTCTCCAATCTGGCGGGCAATTTCCAGAGTTTGCTTAAAGAGGGTGACAGCTTCTTTCGGTTCGCCACGGTCCAGATAGAATTTACCCATACTATTAAGGATGCGCTCTACCCGCGTTCGGTCGCCTATATCACGAGCAATAGCCAATGATTGTTTGTAATAAGCGACAGCTTTGTTGGCATTACCAATCTGGCGATAGGATTCGCCTAAACTGTGAAGCGCGGAAGCCTCTTTGAAACGGTCGGCTATTTCGCGGGCAATATGTAATTCTTTCACATGATTGCGAATCGCTTTTTCTGGCTCACGAGCCTGCCGGTGGGCACGCCCCAAATTACCCAACGCCAATCCTTCTTGTGCTCGATTACCCAAACGATGGGCTATGATCAGATGTTCGTCATGGAATTCAACCGCCCGGTCTATATAACCCAAAGCTGTATATGCTTGACCCAGATTACCCAACCCGATGCCTTCTAATTCGGCCGAATCTTCACGACGAGCGATGTTGACGACCTGTTCAAAATACATGACCGCTACATCCAGCTTGCCAATATCCAGATAAGAGAGTCCCATTGTGTTATAAGAGTTGGCCGCCCGCAACCGTTCTTCACGGGATTCTTCGCTGGAAATGCGCTCTGCGGGTACTGGTTTACCAAAGATGAGGGTATAGGTTCCGACAAGGGCGTTTTCCACATCTTCCCATCTGCGATAACGTTCTTCAGGTTTGATCATCATGCAGCGGCGTACGAAGACGTGAATGTCACGTGGCAAATCGGTGTTCAGGGGTTTAACACGGCCGTGTAAATGACTCTCCCGCAATTCATCTCTGGTTTTTCCCTGGGCGGCAAATTGACCTGACACCATCTCGTAAAAAATACACCCCAACGCATAAATATCGGCCCGTACATCCACCTTGCGATGCTGCCACTGCTCTGGGGCCATATACAACGGCGTTCCGGCCGCACCACGTGTCAGTTGGGTGCGGTTAAAAAATTCGGGTAAATCATCCAATTCTGCGGGCTGTTTCTTCTTATTTAAGCCAGACAGGGTGCTGGCCAGACCAAAATCAGTCACCCGCGCCCAACCATCATGACCAACCAAAACATTTTCTGGTTTGAGATCTCGATGCACGAGACCAGGAATTTTACGGGTAGCGTATTTCATTCCGCGAGCGACATGGAGGGTAAAGAGCAATGCTTGTTCCAGAGGTAATGGTTTACCTCTTCGCAGCCAGGAACGCAAGGAGGGAGTACGTTTGCCTTCGGGTTGTAAAATCCATTCTAGCACCAGGTACACTTCACGGCCGTCGCCAATCCGCTCCACCCGATACGCCTGCACAATATGGGGATGCTGTCCCAACTCTACCCACATTGTTCCTTCACGCAGGAATAGATCACGCGCCGTCCGCTGTGAAAGATACTCCGGCTTGAACGTTTTGAGTGCTACCAGATCATTTGTCAGGCGGTCACGGCAAAGGTAAACAATTCCCATCCCCCCCATCAGCCGATTGACAACCTCATACCGGTCAGCAATCATAGATTTTTGAGGTTGGGCAGGGGCAGGTTGCTGTTTTTGCTGCGCGACCACAGGTAATTTAGTTGACTTCGTCATGGTCTTGTCAGATGGATAGTTATTACTGTATATCGTTACCCGGTAATAATTTTCTTTAGTATACCCTGTTAAGTCAAGCATGTTCAAATCGTTCGCGTTATAATCACGCCTTATGTGGAAACGTCTGGCACAATTGGGGGTTCGGTGGGGACCAGCCTGTGCATTGGGTCTTTTTTGGGGCCGAGTTTTAAGTGAGCAATGGAGCAACATGCTAACGCTGCCCCTCATAGGCGCCATCACCTTAACCATATTGACAACCAGTCTGGCTTTGTTGATTTGCCAGAGACATACGCTGGCAGAAACGTGGCCGCTGTTGCTGCTTTATTTGGTTATTTTTTACCCGGAACCGAACCCGGAAATGTGGCTTGTGGTAGGGCTGATCACGGCCGTATGCTTTTTACAAGTAGCAAGTGACAAGTTTGCAAGTGGCAAATGGCAAATGGCAGTGACAGGGTTGTTGGGGATCAGTTTTGCTGGTTTATATTTGATTACGCTGGCGCCGGGTTTGCTGCCGGCCGACAGCGGCGAATTTCAACTCATTACCACCAATTTAGGTGTGGCTCATCCACCTGGGTTTCCTCTGTACACGATGTTGGGACATTTGATAACTCGGCTATCTGTAGGGGATTCGGCCGCCTGGCGATTGAATTTGTTGTCGGTGGTTAGCGGCACAGCCATCCTCCTCCTAATCTACAACACTGTGTACTCGTTGACAAAACGGACACTGGCGGGGGTCACGGCCGCGCTTGCTTTGGGTACAGCCACCACTTTTTGGGCACAGGCTACCACGGCTAATATTCGCAGTTTAACGGCCGTGTTTGCAACATTGGCGTTTTGGGCATTGGTCAAATTTTATCTGGAAACAGAACGGCAAAAGAGATTGAGGATAGGGGATTGGAGGCTTGTCCTGAGTAGCTCTGAAGGATTGAGGGATCGCTGGCTGGTTGTGTTGGCGCTGGCGCTGAGTTTGGGGATAACACATCATCTCTCGTTAGCGTTTATGGGGATTGTATTTAGCTTGTTTGTGGTTCTGGTGGATCCGTCTTTGTTGAGGATGCCTAGAAGATGGATACGGCCGTTACTGGCTGCCCTCTTGGGACTACTCCCCCTACTCTACTTGCCCCTGCAAGCCAGTTCTGGCGCACGTGGCGCAAGTGAAAGTTTAGGCACCTTAGATGGTTTTCTGGAACATTTTTTAGGTTTAGGCTTTCAAGGCGACTTTTTCTACTTCGTGCAACCCATTGTCTTATGGCCGCGGATCAAGGTGATGGGCAATGTAATGACCTTTCAATTTTCCGGTTGGCTGCTGCTAGGCATGGTTGTCGGATTACTGCTGCTGGCCTGGCGGGAATGGAAACTAGCTTTGCTCATGGGGCTGTCTTTTGGTATTCACACGCTCATTACGGCCATGTATCGCGCCCCGCAAACAGTAGAATACATGCTGCCCGCGTATATTCCGGCTGTATTGTGTTTGGGGTATGGCATAGGGAGTTTGGATGAGACGCTGAGAACGTGGCGTAATGAGAAGTTACGGCCGTTAGCCCAACTTTTTGCCGCCACTATGTTTACGGCCACACTTTATCAGGGTTGGAACCATTTCCCCAGCTATCGCCAAATACACCTGGCAGAAGATGCGCGAACTTACGCCCAAACCTTGCTGCAAGACACCCCCCAAAACGGCGTCATTCTGGCAAACTGGCATTGGGTAACGCCGCTGTGGTATTTGCAAGAGGTGGAAGGGCAACGGCCGGACATTGCCATCCGTTACGTAGCGCCCCGTAAAATCCCTTACGGGGAAACATGGGCAGAAGAAATTAGAGATGAACTGGCAAACGGCCGTGACACCATTGCCACCTGGTATGATGCCCCAGCCTACCAAACCCTACCCCCACCCGAACCGCTGCACGAAGCATTCTGGTTCCGCCAGCAGCCCCGCACGGAACTGCCACCCGACTTCGTCCCCCTCAATGAAACCCTCGGCGAAAACATCCACCTCTTCGGCTACCATCTCAATACTCCCCAAACCGAAATCTGGCAAGAAACTGTCCTCACCCTCGCCTGGCAACCAATCTCCCAATCTCCTAATCCCCTAATCTCCCTCAACGCCCATCTCATCCACCCCAACGGTCGTTCCTACGCCCAATCCGACCAAACTACCCAACCCCAACCAGAAAGCATCACCCTCACCCAATTTCGCCTGACGCCTCGTCCCGGTACACAACCTGGCAGCTACACCATTCGTATTGGCAGCGACGAAACCCACAGTGAACTCGGTACGCTAACCGTCACCCCCATGAGCCGACCGCCAGTCACACAACATCCAGTTTACCGCACGGCCGCCAGTGAAAACCGCACCCTCATCGGCTATGATTGGGACTATACCCTACCCGACCAACCCCGCCTCTACCTACATTGGCAAACAGAGGATGGGTACGTGACTGAAGCAGTGGACAGTGATCAGTTTTCAGTATTCAGCGGTCTGTGGTCGGCGATCGGCCGTCAACATTATATCCCCCTGGCAAATGGCCTCGTCTGGACCGGCCGCCCAATCTCCAATCTCCAATCCCCAATTTCCCCCAACCACACCTACACCTTCCCCCAACATTTCACCGCCAATCGCCCCATCCTCCGCGACTATGTAGCTTCTGTGCGGCTAGTGGGATATGAAGAAGACGGCTTCCATTGGGCGTGGTGCGATCTGGTAGATTATGTCCCCGCAATGGGCGGTATTCCTACCCTCAAATGGATTGGGGGTTCGCAGGTTACATCTCCACACCTTATTGACTACGCGCAAGAACCGTCTGAATATGAAGCATATTGCCAGAGCATTAAACCGGCTCCCGGCGCGCCGGTGTTGGCTGTAGACGGATCGGCCGTACCGGGGCAATCTATGGGCGGCGCTTTAATCATGTATGATGCGTTTACGAAGCGGCCGTTATCCATCCTCGACGAACGCATCACCTCCCAATTCCCCTGGATACCCCTGGGGGAAAATAGTATTGAACAGTAAACAGTGGTCACTGTTCGGTTTTCACTGAATACTAACCACTGAAAGCAATTTTCAGGAGAAACACCCATGACAGATTACGACAGCATCATCATCGGTTCCGGAGCCGGCGGCCTGACGGCCGCCCTGGCGTTGGCACAAGCAGGACAAAAAGTGTTGGTCTGCGAACAGCATGAAGTGCCCGGCGGTTGGACACATTCCTTCACCTTAGAAGGGTATCGTTTCAGCCCCGGCGTCCATTACATCGGCGGCATCCAGCCTGGCGGCCATATGCGGGCCATCTACGAGGGGTTAGGCGTCTCCCAAGACCTGGCCTTCTGCGAACTCAATCCCGATGGCTTTGACCACATCATCATTGGCGACGAGCAGTTTGACATCCCCAAAGGACGCGCAGCTTACATCGCCCGCCTGCAAGAACGATTCCCCCAGGAAAAAGCAGGCATTGAAGCTCTTTTTGACACCATTGACCGGCTTATAGGCGACATCGGCAAACTGGCCCGTATCCGCAATATAAGCGATGTTCTCGCTGCCCCCTTCCGCGCTCGCACGGCCTTGCGTTGGGGCTTCCGCTCCGCCCAAAAGATGATAGACAACCATATCTCCGACCCACTGCTGAAAGCAATTCTGGTGGGGCAATCTGGAGATCATGGACTGCCACCATCAATGGTGTCCGCGCCCGTTCATGCGGGAGTAATGGCTCATTATTATGAGGGCGGCTACTATCCGATGGGGGGTGGCTTTGCCATTCCGCGCGCTTTTGTGCGGGCGCTAAAACGCGCGGGTGGTAAACTGCGCCTGAACACGCCCATCAGTAAAATATTGTTGGCGGGGAACACGGCCGTTGGTGTCCGCTTAACTGATGGCACTGAAATATCAGCCAAAAACATCATTAGCAATGCCGACCCGGAAGTGACATTTGGGCAGTTGATTGGGCGGGAGAAGTTGCCCGGCCGTTTACGCCGCAAACTCGATAAAGTCACCTACTCCACCTCCGCCCTCAGCCTCTTCTTTGCCGTAGATATGGATTTACGGGCGGCCGGTCTCGATTCAGGCAACTACTGGTTTTATCAGGACAGTGATCTGGACAGCCAATACCGCGTTGGCCTCAGCGATGCGGTTTTGAACATGGACAAACCACCAATGATGTTCCTGACGGCTACCACCCTCAAAGACCCCTCCAAAATGCACAGCGGCCATCACACCCTGGAAGCATTCACCTTTGTCAACCACAAACCATTCCAACAATGGGCCGACCAACCCACCGGAGATCGGGAATGGGATTACCAACAATTAAAAGAACGCCTGATGAACGGCATGTTCGCTCGCCTGGATGAACAGATACCAGGTATTAGCCAGCATGTCGTTTTCCGAGATTTAGGAACCCCTCTCAGTAACCAATTTTATATCAATGCCACCCGGGGTAATCTTTATGGTATTGACAAAAGTGTATGGCAGGTTGGTCCGTTTTCTTTCCCCATTCGCACCGTTTTTGCCGGATTATACATGTGTGGGGCCAGCACATTCAGTCATGGAGTTGCCGGGGCTACCGCATCTGGTTTGGCGGCCGCCCGACAAATTTTGCACTGCCGTACAAACGATTTACTGGCAGCGAAAGGGCCAGACTTGCCCATTTACCCCTCCGATGATGTCTCACAATGGCCAGAAGCCTTGCAACAAAAAATAGCGCGGAAATGATATAATCCGGCCAATTTTGAATGGATGGAGAGGAAAATAATGCAGTTACCCAAAATTGAGTTACCTGATGAACGGGGAAAGTTCGGCCCATATGGGGGCCAATTTGTACCCGAAACACTCATGCCCGCTTTGGAAGAGTTGATTGAGGCGTATGAAACCGCCCGTACCGACCCGGTCTTTTTGGCCGAATTTGAACATTTATTGAAGACGTATGTGGGACGGCCGTCTCCCCTCACCTACGCCCAACGATTAACAGAAACATTGGGGGGCGCCCAAATTTACTTTAAGCGGGAAGATTTGAACCACACTGGCGCCCACAAAATTAACAATGCACTTGGGCAGGCATTGTTAGCCAAACGGATGGGCAAGCAACGCATCGTTGCCGAAACGGGCGCCGGGCAACATGGCGTCGGTTCAGCCACCGCTTGTGCCCTGCTGGGGTTGGAATGTATCGTTTACATGGGCGAAGTAGACATCGCTCGCCAGCAGCCCAACGTATACCGCATGAAACTGCTGGGAACCGAAGTGCGTCCCGTAGCCAGCGGCAGCCGCACTCTCAAAGACGCCATCAACGAAGCGATACGGGACTGGGTAACAAATGTAGAAACCACCCATTATTTGCTCGGTTCCGTGTTGGGGCCGCATCCCTACCCCATGATGGTGCGCGACTTCCAAAGCATCATCGGTGTAGAAGCGCGACAACAGATTTTAGAAGCGGCCGGCCGTCTGCCCGATATGATCATTGCCTGTGTGGGCGGCGGTAGCAATGCCATGGGTATTTTCCACGCCTTCCGGGATGATACGGCCGTACAATTCATCGGCGTAGAGGCTGGCGGTAAGGGGATTGAATCGGGCCAACATGCAGCCCGTTTTGCCGACCCAGATGTGTCCCGCATCGGTGTTTTGCAAGGGACTAAAAGCTATGTCATGCAAACGGCGGATGGACAGATTGCGGAAACGCACAGCATCAGCGCCGGACTGGATTATGCCAGCGTGGGGCCAGAACACGCCCTATTCCGCGACCAGGAGCGGGCCGGTTATACTTACGCCACCGATGATGAAACGATGGTCGCCTTCAAGCTGCTGTGTGAGACGGAAGGTATCATTCCGGCCCTGGAAAGCAGCCATGCGGTAGCCGAATTATTGAAGCAAGCGCCGAAGATGAGCCAGGAGCAAATCATCATTGTCAATCTCAGCGGCCGTGGCGATAAAGATTTGGATACGGTTATGAATGTATTGAATCTCTGAACATTGGTTGGCAAAAATTCTTGTAACTGTACAGGTGCGACGCACTTTTCCCAGAGTAATGTCAATGCCGCTGCTCTTTGCAAGTGCGTCGCACCTCTGGAAGCTGAATAGTTACAAATTCTTTACAAACAGAACAAACTTTGTATACACGGATAGGGGAACACTGATATAAAATATCCGTGTTTTTTCCTATCCGTGTATACCCCGCTAGACCAAATACCTATGGGCATTTGTCACCATTCTGGCTATGGTGTGCTGGTATGAACCAAGCTAAACTCGTCATTAGTCTACGCTTGAAACTGTTTGCGGCCTTTGCGCTTGTGGCTGTCGTCCCTCTATTCATATTGGCTGTTGTTAACGGCCGTAACACCCAACAAATCCTTATCAATGATGCCAACCAATCCCTGTATCTCGTCGCTAACCAAGTTGCCGTTAGCCTGGATGACTTCTTAGACAACAACCTGAATGAACTCATCCTCGAATCTTGCCTGCCTGTGTTACAAAATTATTTTGCCCGCCCCGCCACCGAACGCCCCCACAGTCAGGAAGAGCAGCATTTACTAGCGTTTCTGACAACGTTAAGCGGTAAAAACGAACATGTTCGTGCCTATGGCGTCCTGGATACCGAAGGCATCGTTTTGTTGGATTCGCACCCAGCTTACCAGAACCAAAATGAAGCTGACCGGGACTTCATCAAACACTTTGCAGAGAATCCCAACGATACCAATGCCTATATTTCGGCCGTGCAATTCCGCCCCAATGATGATACCGGCGTTCTCTTTTTCACCATTCCTATTCTCAATGACAGTGGAGAACGTATTGGGTTTTTGCGCTCTGAATACGATGCCGTTGTTTTGCAAGAACTGCTGGCCGCCCAAAATAATCTGGCCGGACCAGGTTCATTTGGTGTCTTATTTGATGAAGTGTATATTCACTTGGCACACGGAATTGAGCCGGCCGTTAATACAATACCCATCGCCCACTTTTCCCCAGAAATTGAAACGGCGCTACAAGCTGCCTGGCGGCTGCGAGATTTGCCAGATGATGAATTGTATCCCATGCAGCTAGATGAATTAGAAACAGGCTTAGATAATGCCGTAGAGTATCCCTTTTTTGAAGCAACAGACATGGCTACTGGAGAAGCAATCAACCAGGTCGCCGTGGCTCCTTTGAACCAACGACCGTGGATTGTCGCTTTTTTTCAACCGCAGACAATTTTTCTGGCCCCGGCCAATGCCCAGGTGCGTACCTCGGTTTTTTTAGGATTGTTAATTGGCATTACGGCCGTAGTTGCTGCCTATTCCATAGGTGGGCTTTTGGTACGGCCGTTGACCGACCTCAATGAAACCGTGACCGAATTTAGCGCTGGCGACATGTTGGCTCGTTCCCAAGTGACATCCAGTGACGAAATTGGGGTTTTGGCCGTGCATTTTAATGAGATGGCCGAGCGTGTGGGTATCTTATTAACCAGCCTGGAGAACCGTACCGAAGCGCTGCAACAAGAAGTGAATGAACACCAATTGACAGAAGACAGGTTACGCCAACAACGTCGCTTTTTACGTCAGGTTGTCAACATCAACCCCAGTTTTATTTTTGCCAAGGATCGTGACGGCCGTTTCGTCATGGTCAACCAGACTTTTGCCGACATTTATGACACCGATATAGAAAATATGCTGGACAAAACAGATGCCGATTTCAACCCCGACGCTGCCAGTGTAGAACAATTCCGGCGCGATGATTTGCAAGTATTCACTTCCGGTGAAGAGCTATTTATTCCAGAACAACACACCGTGAATACGATTGGGCAAGAAAGATGGTGGCAAACCATTAAACGGCCATTGGTCACCGAAAACGGAACCATCAGCGAAGTCCTGACCATTGTCACCGAAATCACCGAGCGCAAACAAAATGAAGAAACCTTACGTATCGCCCGCGACCGGGCGCTGGAAGCCAGCCGCGTTAAATCTGAAATCTTAGCAAGAGCCAACCATGAACTACAAACACCTCTGGGAGCCATTCTCGGTTATGCTGAAATGATGGAAACTGGCTACTTTGGCGACCTGACCGCTAAACAAAAAGAAATCTTGCAGAAAATTATCGGCCGTACCAACAACCTCACCACGCTCATCCAAAATATGCTCGATCAAGCCAATCTGGAAGCCCGCCGCTTTCATTACAACCTGACCACCTTCCTGCCCCAAGATTTACTTTACCAGATGCATTCCCATATGGACGACAAAGCACAAGTCAAAGGATTGACCCTCAGCAGTGAAATTGCCGCCGGCTTCCCCTCGATCCTCACCGGCGACCCTGGCCGACTGCAACAAATCTTGACCAATCTGGTTGAAAATGGCATTAAGTTCACTCAGAAAGGAACTATTCATGTGACCTTATTTCAACCGCATGAAATCACCTGGGCAATAGCTGTATCAGACACCGGCCCTGGCATTCCTCAGGAAGCGCAAGCCTATATTTTTGAACCGTTTCGACAGGTAGACGGCTCCATCACACGCTTACATCAGGGGTTTGGGTTGGGGCTTTCCCTGGTTAAAGAATTAGCATTAACAATGGAAGGCGACGTTCACCTCAGCAGCACACCCGGAAAGGGGAGTACCTTTACAATCATCTTGCCGTACAATCCGGCTAGGGAGGAAGTATATTGAATAACCTATGGACAATGGTAATTACATGGAACCGGCGACCGTGTGCCAACTGCTCTACTACCACCCCCAAATAAGCAGACAGATGGGATTCTGAAACCGGTGCAACCCAGTAGGGTGGCTGCATCTGTTCATCGCCCACCAAAATGACGTCAAGCATCCGAGACATGGTTTGAACCCGGACCGCATCCCCCGTTATTTCCTGGCACAATGATTCTACATAGGCTAGACGACGGCCGTCTACCCGCTTTTATCCGGTCTGCACGGCCGTATCCTGCTTCGCCCAGACCCGAGCAGTTTCTCTAATAAACGCTACCCCGCCCCCCTAAACGTTCAACATGCACCGGATCATAACAGTCGCCAAATTTGGTTTTGGGCATCGTTGCTTTTTTCTGCATAAGCGTCTCATACTCATCATCATCCACCATAGCCACAATACGGGCAATGCTAGCTTCGCCGTCTACAAAGCGCCAGGGAAAACAGCCCACCTGCACCCGCCGGTTCACCAGCAAATCAATATCCCCACCCACACATTCTGCATGGATAATACCTTTGTCAAACATCCATAGGTGCATCATCTGGTACATATCTTTGGTAAAGTAGTCGGCCAACGGCTTACCGTACTTCTCCCGGAAATACCGATCTGCGTCTTCTGCTTGGGCTGGCATCCAATCCCTAATTTTAGTGTTCATAGGATGATCGGCGCTGCCACAATCCACGCCAATCCATTTGATTTTTTTGTCAATACACCATTCAGCAAAACGAGCATCTGGGCCAGGGTGCATGACCATATACCGTACTTCATTTCCATAAGGCTGATCCCAGCCAAAATGATGGTAGCCGGTGTGAATAATGAGAATATCCCCTTCTCGCACGTCTACACGATCTTCAATCATCTCCGGGGTATACACATCATAATCGCCGCATACATCGCTTAAATCTACAATGGCGGCCTCACCGGCCAAAAAATCAAAATCTAGTTGAGCTATATCTTTTCCCGGCGTATAAAAGTGGATTTCACCGTCTAGGTGGGTTCCTACATGGTTGCTGTGGGTTACAAGTTGGCCGTTCGCTCCATTAGGCGCCAGACGTTTGAAATACTTCACCTGCAGTGGTTCATAAGTAGGCCAGGGTGGGGTTCCTATCCCTAATGGGATTGTAAGATCAATAAATTTCACAAGTATCCTCCATTGTTTAGTTTGGGTTAATTGTTCATCGGGTGTCGGCCGTTGTCAACCAAACATCCTACCGCCTCTATCCATCGCCTGAGCAATTCGCGTCACCTCATTAACGAACTGCGGCAGTTGGCTAAGGGGAAGCGACTGCTCACCATCTGATAATGCTGCGGCCGGATTAGGGTGAAACTCCACCAGCAAACCATCAGCGCCCGCTGCTACGGCTGCCCGCGCCACTGCAAACACCAGATTAGCCCGTCCTGTAGCATGGCTGGGATCAGCGATGATCGGATAAGGTGCGAGCTGCTTTATGTAAGCAATGGCATTTGTGTCTAGGGTGTTACGTGTGGCCGTTTCAAAGGTGCGAATACCTCGTTCACACAAAATGATGTTCTCATTGCCCCGACTCTCAATATGTTGCGCCGCTTTTAGCCACTCATCAATGGTTGACATAAACCCACGTTTTAACAACACCGGTTTGTCCTGTTCTCCTACTGCCCATAACAGCGGATAATGCTGCATGTTACGGCTGCCAATCTGAACAATATCAGCATATTGAGCAACTACAGGCACATGCTTAACAGCTAATGCTTCGGTAATAACCAACAGACCAAATTCATCAGCCACATCACGCAATATTTCCAATCCCCGCTCACCTAAACCCTGAAAGCTGTCTGGCGAGGTGCGGGGCTTGAACGCTCCACCACGCATAATTCGGACGCCGGTTCGTACCAAAACCTCGGCAACAGCCCTTGTTTGGGCATAGCTTTCTACTGAACAAGGACCGAGCATCAATGTAAGATCATTACTACCAATGGTTAGATCAGGTATCAGGGTCGCGGCCGCTTTCATTTCAATTGTCGTGTTCACAATCAATTTTCCTTTCATATGTCTAAGCAACTTTCAATATTTTCTGAACGAATTGTAACAACTAAATTATATCTGTGTCAATTTTTCATTTGCATCGTTGACCGCCCAACGATATGATCAGTTTGTCAAGTTGGCTGGGTGATCGCGGCTGAAACTTCAGTTGAGGAAAGTCCGCACTCTACAGAGCACGGCGCCGGCTAACGGCCGGGCGGGGCAACCCGACGGCAAGTGCAACAGAGAGGTATATTGCCACCCTGAAAACAGCAAATTGTTGTTTTCACCGGCGAGGGTGAAACGGTGGTGTAAGAGACCACCGGCAGCGGCAGCAATGCGGCTGGCCAGGCAAACCCCACCGGGAGCAAAACCAAGCAGGATGGAAGGTGGTTGGGGCTTGCGTCAACTACCTGCGGGGCTGCTCGTTCCGTCTGACATCCGGGTAGGTTGCACGAGGGTATCAGCAATGGTACTCCCAGATAGATGATCACCGTCGTTTGGCAACAAACGATTACAGAATGCGGCTTATAGGCTAACTTGGCAAAAATAACAAGAAAGCAGCAACCTTTTTCTATGAGCGAAAGGAGGCTGCTTTCTGAAATCTAAACACCGAGGTTTTATGACTGTACATGTTTTATTTGTTTGTTTAGGGAATATATGCCGCTCTCCTATGGCAGAGGCTATTTTTCAAGGATTGGTTGAGGAAGCAGGTTTGACTAACCAAATCAGTGTAGATTCTGCGGGAACGGGAGCATATCATGTGGGCGAAAAGGCACATCGGGGTACACGCCAGATTTTACGCCAACATGATATTCAGTATAACGGCCGTTCCCGCCAGATTAGCCCCAGTGATATAGGCCAGTCCCACAGCTACTTGGTTGTGATGGATGAAAGTAATAGACGCGATTTGGAAGGGCGTTACGGCCGTCAGCCCAACATCGTTCGCCTGCTCGATTTTGCTTCACAGACCACAGAGCGCAACGTACCAGACCCATACTATTCGAGCAACTTTGAATACGTCTACCAACTGGTCAAAGATGGTTGCCTGGGATTGCTAGAAACCATATGCCAGGAAAATGGGTTGTAATTAGCGATACCTTTGCCAATTCTACAAAGTTAGCATGTTATTCCCGCAAAGGCAGAAATCCATTTTTATGTTACACAAGTGGATACCCGCCTTCGTGGGTATGACAGTCGAGAGATAGCTGTATAGTTACAAATTTAAGAACCTTGCACGAGGCAAATATATGTAGTTTGCTTCAAACCAACAATAAAGAGGAAAAGTGATGATTGATACAAAAGAACGGGATGTCATTGTTGTTGGGGCTGGCCCGGCTGGGTCTATGACAGCCACAGTTCTAGCCCAAAAAGGGTATGATGTTTTACTGTTAGACCGCGAAGATTTTCCTCGTGACAAAACATGTGGCGATGCCGTTCCAGCAGGAGCCATTGAACAACTATGGCGCTACGGCATGAAAGACAAAGTTAACGCAGCCATAAAACGTCATGAGTTCTATAACATAGAAAGTTTGCTTATCGCTTCCCCGCGAGGGTATGAAATTCACGCCGATTTGGAACCGGGCAAAGAGGGAGCAAATTCTTATATCGCCCCGCGCATGCAATTTGATCACCTCATCCAACAACATGCGGTTGAGTCTGGCGCTGAATTCTGCATAGCTCAAGCAAAAAAACCTATCATCGAAAAAGGGAAAATCGTTGGGGTGCAAGCCCAAACTAATGGCAGCATAACCAATTTCCGGGCCAAAATGACAATTGGGGCCGATGGCGTCACATCGATATTGACTCGCAATTTGAGACCAAAACAAGAGCGCCACAAAGATAAACATCGCGCGGTCGCTATTCGAGCTTATATTGAGGATTTAGAAGAGTTGCCCCATGAAGCAGAATTTTACTTGTATAAGGACATTTTGCCTGGTTATGCCTGGATTTTCCCCTTGGGCAATGACCGTGCCAATATTGGCCTGGGCATAAGATTAGATCAATTCCGGGAACATAAACTTAATTTAGAAAAGATGTTACGAGAATTTTTACAAATGCCAACCATTAAGCCCCGCTTAAAACAAGGCGGCGTATTGAATAATATTTCCAGTTGGCAGCTCAACTTTGGTTCACAACCACATATGCAACATGCTTTTGACGGCGCTTTATTAGTGGGAGATGCGGCCGGCTTCATCAATCCCATTACGGGTGGAGGTATACACAATTCATTTGTCTCGGCCGAATTCGCAGCCAATATTACGGATGTGGCTCTAAAAAATGGGGATGTGTCTTACGACGCCTTGAAAATATATGAGTCCCTGTGTCATGATGAAATGTGGACGACCATGCAATCATCTTATCGCATGCAGAAATGGTTTATGCACTTCCCACTTCTAGTAGATATTTTAGTGCGGTTTGGGAACCAGAGTCAGGCACTTACGCAAACTTTTTTGAATAAACTTTAGGGAGAAGAACCATTTCAACAATAGCCAGTCATAAACCTGTCTATTGTTGAAGCAAGTTCGTGTACAGGAACATCTTTGGTTATGAGATCGTTAGCGCCAGCCTCAAGGCAATTCTGGCGGGTGCGTTCACGATCATCAGCAGTATACATGAGGACAAACGGCCGTGTGTCTGTATACTGTGCGCGAATCTGTTGGCAAACTTCCATACCGTCCATACCGGGCATCATGACATCTAATAAGACGAGGTCCGGCATCTCTTCTTCGATAAGATGAAGCGCTTCAGAACCAGTGACAGCTCCGCGCACCCGATAGCCCGAATCTTCCAAAATAATTTGGCAAAGCTGTACCAATGAAACTTCATCATCTACAACTAAGATTTTGTTTGCCTGTGTCATATGTAAACAAAACCTCCCCCAAATTCTCCGCATAGAAAAGGTTTGGGGGAGGTTACCAGAACGCTGGAGTCTTTAATTTCAATTGAACAGTTTGGATCCAGGTTTATACAGCTCTGATCGTTGTTGCTATTATTCAGATGGGCTGTAACTGCGGCGAGAAACAACTTTTTGCGCTTGAGGACCGCGCCCTTTGTCTACCATCTCAAATTCCACACGATCACCTTCGTATAAATTGCGATACCCTTCACCGTCAATGGCTGAGTAATGAACAAAAACCTCTTGTCCACCATCATCAGGGTTAATAAACCCATACCCTTTTAGACGGCTAAACCATTTGACTACTCCCGTTAATTTTGACATCATCATATTATCCTCCACAACACTTTTTAGTGATTTCAATCCAGGCCAGTTTGATAGCGTTCTGGTGGAAGCTGCTCACAAAGTAGCGCTCCAAAGCTAAAAGCATAAAACTACCAATACACTGCCTTCTACATATCAGTACAGTTTGATATGCTGAAAAGTTAACATTCTTGGGGGGGGATGTCTATGAATGAAGCGTGAAACCTAATGTGAAGAAAAGGAAACTTATTTTCTTGCTTGGAGCGGAGGTTTTAGGCTACCCTGAATCATCATTTGCCGGACTAATGTGTCCTGGAATCCGACTTGTTGGGCCAGCTGGATAGAGGCCTGATTCCCTTCTGAAACGGCGTAAAGTGGGGTACGGCCGTTACTCAATAAATAGTTTGCCATCGCCGCCACCACACTACGGCCGTAACCCTGCCGCCGGTATTGTGGATGGGTATTTACTGAGATTTCTGCGAAGCGACGAGTCTGCCAGTTCAATCCTGCCGAAGCTGCTGCCACATTGCTATTTTGCCGATCACGAATAAGAAAGCGAGGCAGCCCATTCGCCCCCCTATCCTGCGTAATTAGGACATTGATGATCGGTTCAAACCGGGTAGCTCGCAGAGCAAATAATCGTAGTTTTTCTTCTGAGGCAACCTCAAATAAAGCTTGAATGAGCGGGTTATATGGTTCAGGAATGCTAAGGATCACGGCCGATCCCGGCTGCATCGCCTGGTAAATCAAATCAGTACTGGCCTGCATATCGGACAAAGGCAAACGCATTGTAACCAACTTCCTAAACAAATCCATTCCCGTGCGAGAGAGACAAACGTACCCTTCAGCCCGGTTAGTTTCAGATGGATACGGCCGCAAAATTGTCTTGGCCTCGTCATGATAGAAAGCGAAATAAGCAGCCATCGCATCAGCCGGATTTTGTTCATCTAGTAAATGTCTAATACCGCGTTGTCGTTCAGCCAAATTCATCTTCTAATCTCACCATAGCGTCTAAAGCGATTTGAATAGCGGCCGTGGTTGCTTGCTGCACAACGGCCGTATGTGGATTAAATGTTCCCATCATTTCCTCAACATGCAAGACATTTCCATCCACCGCCAAAACAGCGCCAGTTTGAACCTGGCGCAAGCTGCCAATAATAAACAATGCGGCACACTCCATTTCCACCGCCAGCACATTGGCTTGGTCCATCAGCCGGAAATCGGGTGCAAAAGGGGTAGCTATGCCCCCATAAAAAGCATCTTGTGTCAGTACTAGACCAGCATGATACGGTCGCTCCCCCGCTGCCTGCTGCAAATTCCGGATCACATTTACATCTGCTACAGCTGGAAATCCAGAAGGAGCTACTTCACGACCGTAACCTGTATTGTCCACCGCCGCTGTGGCAATCACCAGATCACCCGCCTGAATATCGGCCCGAATACCGCCACAGCTTCCCACCCGAATAATCGCCTTCGCTCCAGCTACTATCAATTCTTCAAAAGCGATGGCTGCACCTGGAGAGCCGATGCCATGGGAACACACGGTCACAGTACGGCCGTTATACCCACCCCGGTAAGTGCGATATTCACGATAATCGGCCAACAGTTCCGGCTCATCCAAGAATTCAGAAATTTTAGTTGCCCGCGCTGGATCGCCACAAACCAGTACGATCGTACTCACACTACCAGGCAAAAGTTTTGTATGTGGTAATAATTTTGACATAATCTTCTACTCACTATTAAAACAGAAATGCTCAAGGAAGACCATATAGTGTGCCAAGAAATTCTATTATTTCTTGGCACAACGCGGCATGTATCATCACCAGAAAATCTCCGTTGCCTAAAATGAAATTAAACATCATAATAGGGAGCCACTAACAACTTGGAGATTGTGATTATTTTCTCTACTTGAATCTCGTTTTTATTATCAGGGTGAAGCTAAAATCTCAAGAGAAAATCAACATATACCCCCTTAAAAACATAACACATAATAAAAGTTGTACCCCTTCAGGGAAATACATTAGATTGGAACAACAGGAGAGTTCTTAT
>JAAEOP010000062.1 GCA_024223125.1 Chloroflexota bacterium | reverse complement strand
GCGATGTTTCGTTTCGCAAGTTCTGCCAGGCGATCCTGTAATTCCAGGGCGATAATCTCGCGCGCCGGGGTGAGAACCGCACTTAAGAGTGGAATAATTCCGGTTCCGCTTCCAAGATCGATCAGCCGTTCATCAGGCTTAACCGAAAGAAAATCGGCCAGCAGGACGGCATCAATACTAAAACGATACCCCTGTTGTGGTTGGATAAATTGCAACTGACCGATATTCAGTTGTTCCAGGGTTTCCGTAGCCGAATTATACATCACATGTTAAAACTATAGACGTTCAGATAATGAATGACACAAGGCTAGAGGGAGCGGCCTGAGTAAGATGTACTGTTTCGTACCCCGTCGAAGGGCGGGATGATAACGCCGTGTCATTATTTATATGAATGTCTATATAACAAGCCAGGTTTCATTGTGTTTAAACCTTTGCGTCTTTGCGTCTCCGCTGTTTATGAATTATTCAGGTTACATACAATCCTTGCAGTTTTACGCAACATCTTTCAGGTCTGACGGAGACCGCCACGTAAATGACTTAACGATGCAATACTGATGCCCAACAGGGCGATAACAATCCCTATCCACGTCGTTATTGGCGGGATTTCCCCGAGAAAGATCAACGCAAAGATCGTGCCGGTTACCGGCTCTAACAACGCAATCGTACTGGCTCTTGCCGCAGGAATATATTTGAGACTC
>JAAEOP010000061.1 GCA_024223125.1 Chloroflexota bacterium | reverse complement strand
TACGCTTACGTGTATGACGCCGTTGGTAACATGGAAGCCTACACCGAAACGGTGGGCACGGACACGGCCATAGTTACCCGCCAATTTGATGACGCCAACCAACTGCTTATTTCTACCGATGTTCTCAGCGGCACTACCAGCTTCTACTATGATGGTAACGGCAGCCTGACACAAATTCTGCCACCAGGCGTTGGCGGGCCAAACATGGCCGGCGCCTTGCGCTACGGCTACAACCAAAGAAATCTCATCATTACCACGACTGCCTACATAACGACGGCCGGGTGGACCAACCAGGTCACCTACCGCTATGACGGAGACAATAATCGCGTTGAGCAGGTAGACAACACCGGCAGCCAGCCCATCACCACCACTTACACCAATGATAATACAGGTCTATCGGCCGTACTTGTCGCCAGCCACGGCGTTACCACGACCGTCAACTTGGCCGGGTTAGACCTCATCCAGCAAGACAACGGAGTCGAAACTCGCACTTTGTTAGCTGATGGCTTGGGTAGCAGCCGAGTCGAGATGGTCAATTTGACCACCCAAACTGCCAGTACCTACGAACCCTTCGGCAAATTATTATCCTACTCCGGCAATAGCGGCACCGTCTACGGCTTCGCCGGGGAACAATACGATGCCGCTGCCAGTCTCGTCTACCTGAGGGCGCGCTACTACAACCCCACACTAAAGGTTTTTATGAGCCGCGACCCCTTCCCCGGCTGGGCTGGTTCGCCAGCCTCGCAGCATGGCTACAGCTACTCGCACAATAATCCGGTGAATCTAATAGATCCGACAGGAAGGAATAGCTGGCCGGTTCAATTAGCCCGCACATGCAAGGGTAATCCAGTAACTTGCGCCTTACTAGTGACATTAGGCTACGTCTATTATTACACGGTATGGTTGCCGGAATTTGAAGAAGCAATAGATGATGTATGGGATCAAACTGCAGAAGGGCTTGAAGAACTGTATAGGAATTGCCAGGTGTTTTTAGAACAGCAACGTACTGGTAAAAACTCTGAGCCTGGTCAAGAACCCGAAAAGGAGCCATGGTGGAAACGGTTATTGCGCGTACGAATTGACAAGTATGTTGATCACCCTGACGATGATAATGACCCAGGCAAAGATATTGGCCTTGGGTTTTTCCTCCTATCCAATTGAAATTCAAATTGGAAATGATGAGACGATAAGAGGAAGGAAAACGGATGTTCTGGCCGATTTTATTACACGACTTAATGCTCAACGAAGTCTAAGCGGTGAAAATAAAGTTTACGCTTATTTGGATTGGCAAAATGTAGGACTCTCTATAGCTCATCCTGTAGATGAATGGCAGCAAAGCTTCAAAGAGGCTTCAACAAATGCGGAATGGATTCATTTTAATTTAGAAGGAATACCTCCAGAATATGGACCGTACAAAACTACTACGATTAAAGAATTCATTATAAAATTCGGTGATATAAATTTTGTGAAAGATAGATTGGGTTTTATTACAGCGTGGGAATTAGGTCAAATTAGTAGAGACCCAGTGCTTTGTAATAAAACTACATTTTACGAGTCTGGAATAATTCCCCACTCAAAAGGATCTTCTACTTGGAACGAAATCTGTTCTTAGAGAAATCAAGATCAACAATAATGAGTTCAGATTTTATCTGGAGGATGTAATGAAAGAAGTACTAGAAAAAATAATCTTTCCAGAAACTGCATTTTGTACAGTTTGGGAATTTGTCCAAAGTCATAACCATATGGATATTCACGTTACAAATTTTGGAGAGGAAAAACCATTCCTTCTTAGATTCCACGGTGTCGAATTCTATTCTGGACCTTTGATATGGAATGCTTCTTCTATTGATCTTGGGAGTGAAGGTGACCGCAATGAATTAATGGCAAATTCGCTTTGGGCATATGATGGAAATCTTGATAATTTATATCTTTTTAAAATCGGAGCTCCAGAATTAGTCGTTAAGATAATAGCTAGGGATTTAAAAGTGGAAGAAGGCCTTATGGGTAGTGCGTAATATTCAACATACGATGTGATTGTTTGCTCGGTTACCTATTTTGACGCTGTGGGCAACACCCTATCGGAAGCTGACGCTGAGAATAACACCACAATGTATGAGTACGACGGCCGGGGCAACCAGGTGAGTATTACCAATGCCCTGGGCATCTCCACTACATATATGGTGTATGATGATTTGAATTGGCCGGTTACGAAAGTGGATACTCTGGGCAACCAGACTCACACAACCTACAACGCCCTCGGTCAGCGCATTGAGAGGATAGATCGCCTAAACCTAGCGAAGCTGTCACCAAGTGCCACATTGCAATAGATAAAAAATGGGGCTGGATGCAGTTGTTGCCACACCCAACCCCAAATCGGTATGGTAGCTAATCGTCAAGTGATAGTCGCTCGTCCATATCCAGATAAAACCGGCCGTATGGGTTCACATGGGCATAGATAAGCGGCGTCAAGGCACGCAAATCTTCTGGTTCCAGCTTGTTTTGCCACTCTGGTTCCGCCAAAATCTGTTGAATCATCAACGTGTTTATGTACACCATAGACACCTGAAGCAAGTGCATGGACAAAACGGCTATCTCTTGTTCTTCTCGGTTGTTGGTGGCAATCTCGCTACTGCGACCATAAAAGATGAAGCTGTTAACGCTGTTCCAGTTTTCAATGACATTCAAGCCTTCCTGCATCTCGCGGCGCAGGTCAATGGAATGGAGATATTGACAAAGGAAGATGGTTTTCACAGCTTTTCCCAATTCCAGTAACGCTTTGTAGGTGGGATGTTTGGGGCCTCGCCGTGTAAAACGGCGTAAGATCGCTTCCGTTTCGGCCGTACCCAAGCGCAGTGCGGCTGCGAACTTAACCATCTCGTCGTATTGTTGTTCAATCAGATGCCAACGAATGGAGCGCGTCAGGATAGGTTTCAGGTTAGCGAAATCATCAGCCATTTCCTTCAACGGCAAATACAAACGCTGGCGACTGATGGGTTTTAGTCGCGGCAACAATTGAAGTAGGGTGGGCAGCCAGCGCGTCGGCGGTTCTCCCGCTACGTTTCTGACTGCCTCCCTCCGAACCGGGTGTACACCTTTCAGCGTGACCGGCTCTCCAGCTTTCTCTTGACGTATGGCGTTTCTTTGATTCGTCCTGCAT
>JAAEOP010000060.1 GCA_024223125.1 Chloroflexota bacterium | reverse complement strand
TCATCGCTTCCAACATTTGAGTCTCGCAAGCGTCCACGTCGGTTTGCGCCGCGGAATGGATGATTGCGTCAGGTTTGATCTTTAGGATCGCTTGGTTAAGCTCGTAGAAATCTGTCACGTCTGCGTCCAACGGGACACAGCCGCGCTTGACTAATTCACTACCGAGCCGACCCCGGTGTCCTGTGACTGCTATCGTGTCCATAATCCCACCGCGTTTTCGTTGGCATAGGTGTACATTTTGCGCTTTTTGTTGCAGCAGCCCCCGCGGCGTCTCAACAGGTCGTCAACGTCTCTGGGGTCAACCCAGGCCATTGATACATCACCATTCACGTCGAAAAAATATTGTTTGCCGGTGGGTGTGTTATTTGCCAGCACTTGCGCCGGTTGGTAGTAGCGTAGGGCTATTTCGCCGGTTGCGTTGGTTATCATTCTTTTGTCCCCCCCTTACCGAATCTATTCGTGTGTGTCTTCTGATTATGCTTGCTCCCCAGATGCCGCAAAATCATCACGGCTTGGGTGTAGGCTTTTTTCTTGCGGGCACGGTTCCGGTGTTTGCTCTCGACTCTCAGATTGGAAGACGCATTGTTGAGCGGATCGCCGTCTTTGTGGTCAACGTCTTTGCCTTCGACATCACGTCCTTCAGCGTCCACTTTGCGCCGTGCCTTGTTCCGACTTGAGCGGCGTTTTCGCTGTTCCGGTTTGCCGTGGTATTCTCGATATTCTTTTTTATAGTCGCGTTTTTTGGCCAATGCCTTAGCGACGGTTGCAATTTGCAAAATGTCCATAGAAAGAAGGGGAGGGTTGCCCCTCCCCCGTAAATCTAGCCGATTACAGGACAGGTCGTGGTGATATTTCCGGTGAATAGAGCGGTGAAGTTACTGTGGGCACAGCGGTGTTTTACAATCAAGGCCGTTTTTGCCCAGACCATAAACGAAATTGCAGAACAGCCCGGTACCAAATCATTGAGATGGAATGGTATCTGATCGAGTCGATAAACTAGAGGTATGCCGTTGTGACTCATCCGCAGCCCAAACAACCGGCCCAAAAACGTGGTGCCCGATGCCGCCGAATTAGTAAAGTTGTTATCAGCGACAACCCCCATTTTTCCGATTCCGGTGTTGACAAATGCGGCAAAATTAAAGCCCGGTGTAATCCGGTCTCCATTCTGAAAATTGACAACCTGTGAGCCTTGATAGCCAAGCTGGAAATAGCCCGACAACATTTCCTGGATTGCCTGCGGGTTGCCGAAAATATGAGTCGGCTTGGCACAGGACTCAGCAAGGAAACGGTCATAAGTCTGGCTTGAAAAAGTGCCTGATGGCGTTGGGCTGTTAGTGTGAGAGCCATTGCTCTCTGTGACCTCATTTTCAAGCCCGTTGAACTCAAGAGGTCGGGTTGTCGCATCGCCCTTAACAAGCAACCGGTCCCATCCGTTCATAGTCAACGTCATCGCCAAGCGGATTTCCTTTTCCTTCACATTGGCGACCTCCTGTTGTGCAAACGTGGCTGTATTGCTGCCTCCCGGTACGCCTTCCCCAGACGGGAGGCCACCTCCCAGCCGGTTGATTCCGTTCCAGCCGGCAGAAGCCACCGCTGAAGAATGCATGATATCGCTTAACGACAACGACTTTTTGGCCCCGATGTTTTTCAGCGTAACGGTGGTATTTGTGCCGTCGTGTGAGTACTCCTCTGGACATTCACCATCTGTAAAGGCGATCAGATTGGAACCGGTCACAAAGGCCATCTCATTTAATTCACGCCAAGTGTGTTGTTGCAAGCTGGTCTGGTCGCTTGGAATCGCGTTCCAGGCCGTGACCTCCTCACACATAGCTATGATTTCAGTTGGGTCGAGCGGAGTCGGATATTGCGCCGCAAAATCGCCCGGCGTACTATAGGGTTGGGGTAGGATGTTGGGGTCTGTGGCCCGCAAAACAAACGAGCCTTCTGTCCCTGCATCTGTCCCCAGGTTAAGAACATTTTCACCAAAATTAGGTGCTGTCACAGTCATAATTTTTTACCTCCAATGACACCACCGACTAAAAGCCCGGCTTGCGCCTTAACGCTCTGTCAGCGTTGCTTTTATTGATTAATTCTCATCGAGTGTTCAACCGCCTGCCGAATTTTCGATGGTTGCCCGGTAATTGGGGAAATAGCATCACCTTTGGGCACCTGTTGCACAGGCATACCAATAGGCGAGAGGCTTTTTTGGATGGGCTGCACGGCTTGAGCCTGCGTTCCGGCGTCCAATTTGCTGATTAAAAGTTCCAATTTTTCGACAACCGGCGTCATAGCCTTAGCTACCGCTTCGCCCGCATCGGGGGGGAAAGCAGTGTCCAACTGAACATTAACCGATTCGGCAAAAGTCTCGAACGATTTTTGTATCGACTCGACTGCTGCTTGTCGGTTCATTTCAGGATTGGTCAGAGCGGCGTTAACGGCCTCGTTAATATCAATAGGCCCCGCCTTAATTTTTGTCTCTTCAGACATAATTTTTCCTCCATTTTCTAACATTACGACATCTTCAACGGCGGCTTTAATAGCCTCCACGC
>JAAEOP010000059.1 GCA_024223125.1 Chloroflexota bacterium | reverse complement strand
TTCCTTATCTCCTGGTTCCGGCGGCCGGTTTGGTGGCGTTACGCAGTTTACCAAATCATCGGGCTCGCTTGCGTTTTGTGGCGATTACGGCGTTAGCTACATTAGCAGTTTTTGTTTTATCTTATGCGCCATTTGGGTATGATCTTGAAATATTAACCGTTACCCGTAACCGGACACAGCTTTTTACAGCATCACTACCATCGGCCTTGTATACGTGGTTGTTGCCAACCTTAGGAAAAGCACAGGCAGCTTCAATCGTCAGCCGCCTATCATTAGGGGCTACGCTTTTGTTCGTTCTCTGGCAGAGTGTACGAGCTTGGCGTAAGCCCACCTGGTTGACCTTTACGCAGGTAGGGGTCAATATTTTACTGTTTTATCTTTTGGTGGGATGTACATGGTTTCAGCAATGGTATAGTATTTGGCCGCTGGGTCTGGCCGTATTGTTGCCACCTGGCCCAACGGTTTATCTAGCATTATTACTTGGCGGCTCGGCGGTGTTGGGTAAACATTTTCTATTTGGTCCTTTAATCTATCGGTTAAGCCCACTCCCCAGAGCATGGCGAGAGATTTGGTTTGGCCCAACCGTGTTGGGTTTGCCCTGGCTTTATGCCTTTTTTACCTTGATTGATAGCTTTGCTAAAAAACTCTTGGGAACAGACAAGCGTGGAGGGTGAGTGATCAGACCTGGAAACGTATGGTGTGGCTTATTTTATCTCAACCCGCATCTTGCCCCCAAAGAACCAGCTAAGTTACAGTCGACGGGAGCGTCGCCGCTCCCGCCTCTGCTCCAAATCCGTGCGTGCGTCTTTCGAGGCACACGGCTCCTGAATATTCGGGCTGTTGTCATCAGCACGGCCTAAACCGTTACCAGAGTAGGCCACTTGG
>JAAEOP010000058.1 GCA_024223125.1 Chloroflexota bacterium | reverse complement strand
GTCGAAACCGGCTTTTACCCCGACACTACCCGACACTTTCAGGTGACGCGCTGCAACCATTGCGCCAACCCGCCCTGCGCCCGCATTTGCCCGGTGACGGCGATGTACCAGCGCACAGACGGCATCGTGGAGTTTGACCCGGACATTTGCGTCGGGTGCAAGGCTTGCATGCAGGCCTGCCCGTATGACGCGATTTACATCGACCCCGACTCTGGCACGGCTGCCAAATGCCATTATTGCGGACATCGCACCGAGATCGGGCTGGAGCCTGCTTGCGTCGTCATCTGCCCGGTCCACGCGATTGTTGCCGGAGACATGAGCGACCCAACCACCGAGATCAGCCAGGTATTGGCGAACAATCAGGTCACGGTGCGCAAACCCGAACAGGGTACTGGCCCCAAACTATTTTACATCAACGGGACAGACATCGCCATGCACCCCACTGCCACCGCCCGCGCCCCAGAGACGTTCCTGTGGGCGGACGTGATACCACTGCACGAAGAGAGTAAACAGGTAGACGGGCATACAGGTAGACAGGGGAATGGTCACGAAATTACTAATCACCAATTACCAACACCCAATTACTCCTCCTCCGGCAAACCCATCCGCACCCCCCGCGCGCAGGGGACCCCGTGGAACGGCCCCATCCAGACGGGCGGGCACGTGGCAGACCACATGGTGCAGGTGGCGTACAACGCCCAGCACAAAATCCCCTGGCACTGGCCTGTCCCGGCGTATCTTGTCACAAAAGGGATCGGTACCGGAATTTTCATGGTGATTGGACTTTTCTATGGTTTGGGGCTGATACGATTTGACCGATACGACTATATGGTAAGTTCTTTTGCCGCCCTAGTTATGATTGGAATAACCACCGGGTTGCTTGTCTACGATCTGGAAAAACCTAAGCGGTTTCTATCAATCGTTTTCCGCCCTCAATGGAAAAGTTGGCTTGCAAAAGGGGCGCTTTTGTTAATTGGTTTCAGTATTGTTGTCGGAACACTATGGCTTTCTTTGGAAATCAGTTGGATAATAGAACCTTTTATTGAGCGGGAGCATTTGCTTTCACTGTATGATTGGGTTCGAATTATTGGGCTATTTGTTGGTGTTCCGTTGGCAGCGGGGGCGGCAATGTACACCGCGTTCCTCTTCGGCCAGGCCGAGGGGCGAGACTTCTGGCAGAGCGCTTTGCTCCCCTTTCACATGCTCATTCAGGCATTAATGGCCGGGTCCGCGGCGTTGTTATTCATGTCGTCCATTTACGGTAATTTGACCAATCCCTTTAGATTGACACTAATCGCCTTTCTATTCCTTGATTTAGCTGTCATACTTTTTGGCGAGTTTGGGATGTCCCACGCCAGCGAGGTGGCTGCCCAGGCCGCGCACGACATCAGCCACGGGCGTTATAAAAACTACTTTTGGTGGGGGAGTGTTGTCGTCGGGCATTTGCTCCCGCTTGGGCTGCT
>JAAEOP010000057.1 GCA_024223125.1 Chloroflexota bacterium | reverse complement strand
TAGGAATGGGGATTTTATTAAACCCCGAACTTGTCATACCTGCGAAGGCAGGTATCCATCTTTTTAGTCGAGTGGATTCCCGCCTTCGCGGGAATGACAAATTAAAGTTCATGGGATTATTTAATCCTCATTCCTTAGGAATGGAAAGCAATTAAGTTGCAAAGATTGGCCCAATCTTGAAGATTGGGCCAATCTAAATGTCCAAGTTATTAGATCCTCATTCCTACCGATAACCCCGCACCCTATCCCGATTGCCATAACCGCCGCCGGAATAAGATCCAATGTCAATGATGAAACCCAGCAAAACAATAATCCAACCAAACCCGGTGACGCCTAATTCGGGCATCCAGACCACCAAATAAGCCAGCATCGTCCAGGGCAAGAATAAGAATCCCAAACACGAGAGCATGAAACTGCCCATAGCGGCATTCATCCGCACCGGATTCATGAGATACCAGCCAATAATAGCCATACGCGGGCCTAAGAACACAAGGATTGTCACTAAACAACACATGGGAAATGCCTCCTTAACGTAATCCGTATACCGTATTCCGTATACTTTATCACGGAATACGGATTACGGATAACGAATGTAACTATTCAGCTTCCAGAGGTGCGACGCACTTGCAAAGAGCAGCGGTATTGACATTACTCTGGGAAAAGTGCGTCGCACCTGTACAGTTACTAACGAATTACGGTGCAAGAATAACGGGCAGATACAGTATCAGCCCACTCGCTTCCGTCACGGTGATCACGGCCGTATCCACCCCCACCCCGCCAGCATCATCCGACACCGTTACCGTGGCCGTGTACACATTGGCGGCGGCATAGGTGTGGCTGGTTGTAAAAGTATTGCCCGTCAGGGTTACATTTTGCGACGCTGTGCCATCTCCCCAATCTACAACGGCCGTATGCGTATCCAACACATCCGGGTCTGTAAAGCTGCCCGCAAGCGTCACACTGTCACCCAACGTCACCGTTTGATTTGGCCCGGCGTCCACCGTCGGCGGCGTATTCACACTACCTGTACTGATGAATGTGATCGTCGCCAGATCATTGTCTGTCGTACTGCCATCTTCCGACACGGCCGTACCCGTCACACTCACCACGCCATAACCAGCGGCCGTCACATCTACCAACAGTGTCGCCCCCATATGGGCCGGAATATCTACCTGCAGTAGTTCAACAGCGCTGGTCGCACCGGGAGCATTACTGCTCAGATCATAAGTGGTAAAGATATTGCCCGTATTAGAGATGATGAGCGTCAGTTGGGTTTGCAGCGTATCTGTTACTGTTTGCGTAACTGGCCGCCAATTTACTTGCACGGCCGTAAACAACTCCATCGTCACATCCAACTCATCCTGCGCCACAATCAGACTTTCTGTTTGGGATTGAGCGGCGACAACTAAAGGCAGCGTTTGCGGCAAAAGGAAACCCATATTATCGGCCGTCAACTGCACCGTCTGCGAAGCGCCAGGGCTAAGGGTGACACTGTTAGTCGCGAAAGTTGCCACATCGGCAAACACACCGGCCACAATCAGATCATACGTATCCGGGCTGCTACCGTTATTGCTGATTTGCACATCCCACACGGCCGTACCCAGCGGATCAACCAGCGTCGGGCCAGAAACAATCTGAATACCCACGCCCAAATTGGAGACATCGGCGCGGCCGTCCAAATTGGCTGTTGTGGCTGCGTTGGCTTGCGATTGGGCGGTCACGGTGATGGCGTATTGGGCAGAGGTCGCGCCGCTGTCCGGCGTCAGACGCACCTGCACCATCTGGCTGTTAGAAGCGCCCGGCCCCAGCAGCAAACTGGTAACCGGATTACCGAACTGAGTCAATTCGGCCGTCCAACCGGTCGGAGCAACCACACTCAAATCATACGTATCCACAATCTGCCCCAGGTTACTGACGGTAAGGGTGTACACGGCCGTACTGCCCGGCCCAGCCACAGCCATACCGCTTACCGGATTCAGCCAGGTCAACCCCACCCCGTAATCATCCTGAATATCTACAACGGCGTCATCACTGTCAGTTGCGCCAGAAGGTGCGACGGCCGTCAACGTAAATGGCTGCGCTCCTTGATTGTTGGCGCTAGCGGTGAAGGTAAAAACGGCCGCCTGACCGCCAAAGACAAAGAAACTACCCGGCAGCGTCACCGTTGCCAAACCAGAAGCGGATACAGTGTAATTGTTGTCCACACTTTCCAGATTACTGATCGTCAGAGTGTAGGTGACGGATTGTCCGGGCACGGCCGTTTGTCCATCCGGC
>JAAEOP010000056.1 GCA_024223125.1 Chloroflexota bacterium | reverse complement strand
GTTAATTGCTCTAACGCTTTGCGTTGGGCTTTTGGCTTAGCCTGTTCAAGTAATGTTCCTGTTGCATGGGCCAAAGTCACATCTTTGTCGGGAAAGGCACTGGCAATATCACCAGCAAACTCGACCCCAACAAAACCACCCCCAATCACCAGGACTGATTTGGCGGCCGCAAGAGATTTGTGTTCATCCAGCATTTCCTGGTTACGCTCACTATAGTCAAATGCGGTATTCGACTTTGCCAGCGGCAGTGTAGGGTATCGACTCCCTGTTGCAATGACAGCGCGGTTAAAGTGAATGGTTTCCCCATTCGTGAGTTTCGCTTCTTTATCGTTCATGGACGCGACACTGGCCTGAATAAAGGTGCCTTCAAAAAAATCACGATAGAGTTTGCGTGGCCTGTTGCCGATCAGCTTTGGATTTGTAACGTTACGCAGCGTTGCAAATGTCACTTCAAAATAATTTTTCCTGTCGACCAATGTAACATCGACGCCGTTCTTTGCTAATTTCTGGGCAACACCGACCCCTGCAAAACCACCACCAATAATAAGTGTATCTGTTTGATTTGCCATAATTAATTCTCCTCTGAATTAGTGAATTCAATCTTCAAGCACTGTGTTCCACTATAGTAAGCTATGCCATTTTGGAACGATGCCAATAATTTTTTATCGTTTGAGCATGGTTGCTCGTTGGAAAGTAGTGTACGCCGCTCCCGCCGATTATTGAATACATAATCCTGCTTGTTCTTTGCACAATCCTCTAAACTGTGCAGAAATAGGTATACTTGAGCGGGATATTTTGGTACGATTATGGCATGAAAAAAACAACCAACAAATTGCAGGAACTGGGGAAGTTAGTTACTCAGCACACCCCTGAGGGGGGTGGGATGCAAACATCTTTGAGCAACTTAGTTTTGTTTCGTAGTAGTGAAGGGCAACCGCGTCAGCATGAAGTGTATGGGGCGTACTTGCTGATTCTGGTGCAGGGAGAAAAGCGTTTGCATATTGGGGGGCAGCGGTACGATTACAAGGCAGGTGATTATTTGGCGGTGTTTATGCCTATGTTATTAGAAGCTGAGAGGGCTGAGGTGTCACAGGATAAGCCGTACTTGATGGTTTGTATCGAGGTCGATCTCGGCCGAATTGCCAACCTCCTGCTCAAACTTGATACGCTCACCCCATCCCAACTACCCGCGGAATCGTCAAACGCAACAGGTTTCCACATGGCACCGATGAGCGATCACTTGCTCGATCCTGTCATCCGTCTTTTACAGACGCTTGGTAATCCAAGCGATATTGCTATTTTGGGCGAGTCAATAGTG
>JAAEOP010000055.1 GCA_024223125.1 Chloroflexota bacterium | reverse complement strand
CGGCACCCTCGCTGCTGGTATTCGTGCTGGCCGCCCGACCATCGTTTGCGCCACACAAGGTGACCAACCGTTTCATGGGTCACTTGTGCAGACACAAGGCATTGGGAAGTACCTGGGAATGATAGGCTCATCGAAGGTGACAGCTGAACACCTGGCAGCGGGCATCGAGGAAGTGACAACAGACGAATCAATCATCGCGGCCGCACAAGCGATGAGTGCGCAGGTCCAGTCGGAAGACGGGGCGGCGAATGCGATCAGTTTCATCGACAAGATGGCGACATCATTCTCCTATCCATGGCCAATCAAAAATAATTCGTAATTATTCTGGGATGGTCATAAACTAATGAAATCAACTTTGCAATTGTCATTCCCGTGAAAACGGGAATCCATATGTTAGTCGAATGGATTCCCGCCTGCGCGGGAATGACAGGAATGAATGTGTAAAGCTATTAGTGAACCATCCCACCATTTTTAATGGAAAAGGAGAAATCGATGACACAAACAAACGAAACATTTGACACAAGCGGTGCCGCCAAAACAGGCAGTGGTCCCACATTCCTCGTGGCGATGGAGCAGTATGAACCTCCAGCGCAACGCATTATTGAAGATGATCTAGCGGTAAAGATTTTGCCAGGAGGAGAACGATTCTTCCTTAAGCTGATGCGCATCTCGCTGTTGCGTAATTGGATGCTCAGCTTCACGGAAAAGCAAATTAAAGGGGGGTCGAGTGCCTTTTTGTGTCGCAAGCAGTACATTGATGAAACGATAGTGGCTGCTGTCGAAAATGGTTCTTTTGATGCCATTGTCAATTTAGGTGCGGCGTTTGACACGCGTGTGTATCGCCTCCCTGCATTGGCAAATATCCCCGCTTGGGAAGTGGATCAACCTGTCAACATCAAAGCGAAGCAAAAAGGGGTGCAGAGTGCGTTAGGCACGATCCCACCCCACGTTACGCTCGTGCCGATCAATTTCATGACGCAGGATTTGGGCGAGGTGCTCAATGAACATGGGTATGCGGGCAGTGAGAAGACGTTCTTTATTTGGGAAGCGGTGACACAGTATTTGACGGAAACGGCCGTTCGCGAAACATTCCAATACCTAGCCCAAGCTCCGACAGGGAGTCAACTCACCTTCACCTACGTCCTCAAAGATTTCATCGAAGGCAAAAATCTCTATGGTGAAGAAAAAATTTATGAACGGATGGTTGTCAAAGACAAAAGCTGGCACTTTGGCTTTGACCCCGCCGAAGTGGCTGACTTCCTCCAAGAATACGGCTGGCGACTCATCGAAGATCTCAGTTATGAAGAACTCAACAACCGGTATGCAAAGTCCATCGGACGTAATCTGCCCTCGATGAAAATTGAACGCATGGTGTATGCAGAGAAAATTTAATTAAGAAGATTACCCCCCCGCTCTGGCGAGGTCTTCCCCGCTACTGTGGACGGGGGATGAGAAACGGCCGTAACCTCGGCACATACAGTTTCGTTTGCAGCAAGTCGCCAGACATGGGGACATTATAATGGAAAGGGTGGTGGTTGGGCTAGAGAGTGG
>JAAEOP010000054.1 GCA_024223125.1 Chloroflexota bacterium | reverse complement strand
TAGCCCAGGTTGGCCTGGTTTACGGCCGTCAGATCAAATCCGGCCGTCAGATAAGCGTCCATTTCATTGACGGCCGGAGCGTACCAAAAAATCTCATCTTCACGGGCTGGCGTGTCAATGAGGCTGGTGGCAGTGTCTGCGGCAAAGGTGATGGTTGTCTCGCCGTGCAGATCGCGTAGATCAATGTAATGGACGCCAAATTGATTCAGCGATTCTGTTACCTCAAAAGGCGTATTCTCTTCGACTTCGTGTTGGAAGGACGGCTGGCGAAAGTCGAGGTTGCGATAATAATATTGGGGGGCAGCCTGGGAATCATCCAGAAAGTTGGCCGCGGCCCAATTGGCGCTGAATGTTTCCAGGGTCATCTCTTCGGGGGCGTACCCTTGCAAGATGGCGTAAACGGCCGCTAACCCATTGGCCGGATGACGAGAGAGTTCTTGCACGGCCGTTTCCCCCAACTGCTCCCACAAATAAACGGAAAATAAAAAGGCGGCGGCATAATGGGCATAAACTTCATCCTCGTCATAGTTCCATTTGTTTAATTGGGTGGCCGGGTTTTGCAGATAATCTATTGTTTCGGCCGTGTCCGTGAAGCCCAGATAAACCTCGGCTAACTGGGAAAGCCCCTCGTTAAGCCAGACGGATTCGCTGGGGTCCACATACCATTGGATGAGATGCTGTGTTTCATGAACCAGCGTAGCGTAATACAGATCATCACCCAGGTTTAATTCACCCATATTGAGATAGATGATTTCTTGCTCGTTGGAGTATTCAAAAAGGTCGCTGATGTACTCATCTTCGCTGTTGAAGTAGCCCAATTCATCGGCAGCGCTGTTGCTGATGTGCAGCACGGAGATGTGGGGATCGTTGTCTATGCCCGGATCCCACACCTGGCCGAATAAATGGATGAGACGGTCGTAATATTCATTTTCAAATTGATTGGCCGCTTCAGCTACGTCGGTCTGGTCCAGATTTAGTTCATCTTCCACCCAAAAATAAGCGTGGTCAGTGATCGCCAGCAGCGTAGCGTTCACTGCGTCTGTGTCATTGAAAAAGGTGTGATTGTCGCCAATCTGGTAAGGGCCGGGGGGTGGGTCTAATGTTGGGGGCGGATTGTGTTCGCCCAAATGTTGGGCCGTTTGGTAATAATCATGAGAGGGGTATTCAGTCTGGTAAAGTTGGTCTAAATATGTTTGGGCGTTGGCGGGCACGGCCGTCTGGTTGATTTCTGGGGGTACAGGCAAGTTTAGTGAGGGCACGGCCGTGTGGGTGGGCGGTTCGGTGGTTTCGGGCGTGAGCGCCGGATCAGCAAGCGCCGTGTCATGAGTGGCAGATGGGGTATTTGTGAAGGTGGGCAAAGGTGATGGGGTGATACGGGTGGCAACCGTTAGTTGTTCTGGTGATGGGGTGATGGGAACCTGGGGTTCTTGGGTGGCGGAGACGGCCGTCAATTCTTCCCCGTAGTTCAAGTAAACCATGTAGCCGCTGATGCCGACAATCAGTCCGGCACAGGCCAGACACATAAACAATAAGAGACAGCCCCCGCCAATAAGCAGGTTGCGCCGGTTGTTATTTGGGGAGGATAGCGGGTCTGGGGTGATGCGAGTGTAGTCGTTCATTTAGGAATGGCGCTTAAATAACTTACCCAAGTAAGAAATAATGAATAATGAATTGTGGATTGTGAAGTTGGTCTGTACCTTATTCTCTCCACTCATATTGGTAAGCGGCGCGTTGGTTGGTTACGGCCGTGCTGCCTGATACGATAAGAATAGCCCGACGGTTGCGGCCGTCCAATGGAAATTTCCAGACAGCCTGATTATTCTCATCTAATGGTAACTGTTCCACCACCGGGCCATCATCCGTCAACAAAATGCGCTGCACGATGAAGGATTGGGGCAAAATGTGGCTGCTGCGGATGAGACCTTCCTCCTGCCAGCCACCATCTTGCTCGGCGTTATCCTGGTAGCCCAATTCGGGGATGGCGATGTCATCTACCAAGAATCCGGCTTCATGCACGGCGTCATCGGTGACGTATTGGAAGCGCAGTAAAATTTCTTGTCCGGCGTAAGGGGTGAGGTCGGCCGTTTCTTGAATCCAGACGGCCGTTTCTCCGCCGCCGCTTAGTCCACTGTAACCGGGACCAAAGCTGTTGCCTTGAGGATTGTCTAACGTGGTAGAAGCTGTTTCCAAAATATCCCAGGTCTGGCCGTCATCGCTAGACACAGTGACATATGCGTAATCCCACCCTTCTTCAATGTCATACCAGGTCCAAAAGGTGAGGGCAGCGCTGTCTAAATCAGTCAGGTCAAACGGCCGTGTCAGACGCATATCAGATTCATCGGCCGGCAGCGTAGCATACACAAAACGGCCACTGTGGGGCGCAGCATCCACCAGCCGGGTTTGCTGTGTGCCGGTAAAGATAAGGCTAACGGGGCTGTCATTTTCAATTTGGTAAATATCAGCGCCGAAGGGGTAGACGGCCGTTAACCCATCAGCCGGAAAACGATTGATTATGTGCGGTTCAAGAGCGGGTATCTCAATCTGGTACGGCGTCTCATAACCGGCGCCGGCCAGATAGGTATCTGCCAACCAGTCAGCGTAAAGGGTGACGGCCGTGTCCGATTCTCCCATTTCCGCCAATACGCCATCTACCCCCACCAACCCATTGGCCGGATGAGTGACCAATGCCTGCGTAGCCTCTGCCCCGAAGCGCTCATAGAAGTAGTTGGCAAAGAGGTAAGCGGCCGCATAATGTCCGGCTATTACATCCGGCTGCTGGCTGAGATTGGTTAAAGGCAGATCGGTTTGAGCCACAAAATCGGCCGCCCGGTCAGGCGGGTAGCCGCTGAGGTAGGAGGCCAGTTCAGACAGTCCTTCACCCATCCAACCTTCTTCATTTTTGTCGGTGTGCCATTGGATGAGGTGTTGTAGTTCGTGGGCGATGGTACTATGATAATCGTCGCTGTTGATTTTGTAACCATCCATATTAACATAGAGCATTTCGCGTTGGTTGGAGAAGGGGTTGACGGCCGTCACCATCTCATCTGAAGCAGAATAATAAGCAGCTACATTTTGCCCCAACTTTTCGGCGTGCAAAATATTGATGCGATTGTCGCCGTCAATGCCGGGCTGCCATTCTGTACCAAAAAAGGCGCGGTTGGCCGGTAAGGTTTCCGCTTCAATTTTGTTAGCGGCCGCAAGCAGTTCTTCACTATCTACATGCAGCCCTTCTTCCACCCACATATTCAAATCGGCCGTTTGTGCTAGAAGACGGGCGTCAATTTGACGATTGCTGGCGTCATCGTTATTTGTTACCCAGAATGCGGCCGTTTCCCCCGGTGGCGTCTCTGGCAACCCCCCTTCGACAATGCGCTGAATGGGTGTCCCCTGAAAACTGCTAACCAGAGCGGGCATGTCTCGTTCCGGGGCGGCAGCCTGGGTCAATCGCGTCAAAGAATCATAAGCGGCCGTTGGTGGCGGCATCAGAATCAGGTCGGGAAGCGGCTCTTCATGGCCACCGGGCAACAAACTACAGCCTGACATCCAGATGAGAAAAAATGTTACAATGAACAGGATTCGACTCCCCAACGATGCTTGTGTGTTAATTCTTTTCATAGCTGCGAATTATACGGCCGTGAAATATGAACGCAACTGAACTAAAATGGGTGGGTTTTGATCTATGGTATATATAAGTGGTTGGTAGCTGGTACAAACCACCAGCCACTAGCAACCAACAACCATCCACCAACTTGAGGTAAACATATGAAATACGCGCACATTATCGGTTGGGGCAAGTATGTGCCTGACCATGTGATGACCAACCATGATTTAGAGCGGATTATTGACACATCGGATGAATGGATTGCCCGGCGGACGGGTATCCGCCAGCGGTATATTGCGGATGAACGGGAAACGACGGCTACATTGGCTTTTGAAGCGGCCGCTCGCGCTTTGGCTGTAGCCGATATTCATCCCTCACAGGTAGATTTGATTATTGTCGCCACCTCGACACCAGAATATATTTTCCCTTCTACCGCCTGCCGAGTACAAGATTATCTGGGCGCAGTAAAAGCCGGCGCGTTTGACTTAAGCGCGGCTTGTTCTGGTTTTGTGTATGGATTGGATATGGCTTCACAGGCAATTGCCACCGGTTCTGTACGGAATGCGGTGGTTATTGGCGCTGAAACAATGTCGCGGGTGTTGGATTGGGAAGACCGGGAAACGTGTATTTTGTTTGGCGATGGGGCCGGGGCTGTGGTACTCCGGGGCAGCAGCATTGAAGGTGGGGTGATGGCTTCCACTTTGCGCTCTGATGGGTCGGGTGGCGATTTGTTGAGTTTACCGGCCGTTTACCACAATCCAATGCCGATGTTGGGGCCGGAATATTTACATAATGGACACAAGCAAAATACGATAGCGATGAACGGCCGTCAGGTTTTTCGTTTTGCCACGAAAGTTATAGCCAACTCCGTGCTGGCAGCCTTGCGTAAAGCAGATATGACAATTGAAGATGTTGATCTGATTATCCCTCACCAGGCTAATACCCGTATTATTGAATCGGCCGCTAAACGATTAAAAATCTCCGAAGAGAAGTTTTTCACCAACGTCCATTTAATGGGCAATACATCGGCCGCTTCCATTCCCATAGCCTTGTGTGATGCGGTAGCCGACGGCCGTCTTCATCCCGATGATCATGTCGTTTTTGTCGGCTTTGGCGGCGGGTTGACCTGGGCGGCTTCAGTGGTCAAATGGAATGTGACTCCGCCAGATATTTCCCGTCGTCGCCGGGAATGGCGGCGGGCGCGGTATGTGGTTGCTCGCGGCCGTTCCAAGATGAAAAAGGCACGGCGTCGAATGGGCGCCTGGATGGCCGGTTCGCCAACGCCGGACGCGCGTATGAAAGACGCCGATAAAAAGCCGTGGGAGGAGGACGCTTCATGACCAGGGCGCGGGAAACGCCCAAATGGGCCTGGGTTGTGTTGGCTGTCATTTTTGTGTTGTTGACGGCCGTTATCTGGTTAGGGCCGGACGAACAAACATTGGGCAACGGGATAAAATCGGTGTATGTGCATGTAGGGCTAACCTGGGCGGGGATGGCCGGTTTAGGCGTGGCCGCTTTTTTGGGCTTGTTATTGTCGATCACAAACAATCTCTTGTGGGACAGTTGGATGAAGACGGTGGGATGGGTTGGCACGGCCGTGTACGGCGCCGGCATTTTCATGAGCATGGTGGCCTCACAGGTAAATTGGGGTGGGGTACTGCTGCAGGAACCGCGCATGGCAGCCGCGCTCAATGGGTTGGCAATTGCCCTCATCGTACAGGTTTTGCTCGCCTGGCTGCCACCCAAACGATGGCTTGGTTTGCTGCCACCGTTGCTATTTGGTCTGATTATTTGGCTGAATGGGCAGGCCGCATTAGTGCTGCATCCGCCAAATCCGGTACGAACCACAGAATCCAGCCATATTCAACTGACGTTTCTAGCGGTGTTTGTGTTGTTTAGTCTGGTGGGGGTGTGGTTGGCTTGGTTTTGGGGGCGGCCGACACAGGAATCTGGTTATTGATTGAAGACAACAGCATATGACAAAAACGAACTGGGAACACTTTATTGGCCTGATTGAACCATTAGACAAAAAGGCAATGGATGGAGTACGCGCCCGTCATACGATATTGACTAAACCAGCGGGCAGCCTCGGCCGTCTGGAAACATTGTCCATTCAATTGGCCGGCATTACGGCTCAACCACGCCCCCGCCTCAAGGAGAAAGCGGTTCTTATTATGGCTGGCGATCATGGCGTCACGGCCGCTGGCGTCAGCGCCTATCCACCGGAAGTGACGGCGCAAATGATCGGCAACTTTTTGCACGGCGGGGCAGCGATCAATGTTTTGGCTCAAGCGGCCGGAGCGCAGGTAGTGATAGTAGATATGGGTATAACGGCCGATTTGCCGCCTCATCCACAATTGATTGATCATAAAATTGGGGCGGGTACAGGCAACATTACGCAGGGAATAAGGATTAAATAAAACCCGAAAGTTGTCATTCCTGCGAAGGCAGGAATCCATCTTTTCTGAGGAGTGGATTCCCGCGGGTATGATACCTTATTTTTGTACAAACTCAGCGGGTTTTAACTTTTTCCTTCAAATACAAGCAGTTTTAACTTAAGAAAACCGCGTAGAATAGTACCTTTCCAAACAAATCAACAGATCAGGCGCATTTTGCTTTAGACTTAGCAATT
>JAAEOP010000053.1 GCA_024223125.1 Chloroflexota bacterium | reverse complement strand
GCAGCCAATACAGCCACCCTAAGAATTTTGACTTTTGATTGGGGCCCAAATCCAGATCAAGCCAAACAACAGGATTACTCCAACGCTAATGAACACCCCCCCCTTCGTCAAGCTCAGGACGCAGCTTCGATACACTTCGTTATCCAGGATGCTTGTTCATTAGCAGGTATCCGTCGTTGGAGATCATCAGATCGGGCGCAAACTGCGCCGGGCTACCTCGATGTCAAGCGGATAAGGTTCTCGGTTTAAAAAGACGTTGATCTGGGTGTATCCAATCTCATGTAACATCTCCAGGGCCTTTCCAAAGTTGGCCCCAACCTGTTCCGGCTTGTGGGCATCCCCACCCACCACCACCGGAATGTTGCGCTGAAACATCTCTTCCAAAATAGGCCGGGCGGGGTTCATCTCGACAAAGTGCTTGCGCAAACCCGAAGTATTCAACTCCATCGCCGTGCCCGTGGCGGCAATACGGTCCAGACATGGCTCAATGACATCCATCAGCCTGTCCGGCTTCCACTGAGCCGACTCAACCAGTTTTACCAGGTCCGGGTGGGCCAGCGTATCAAACAGGCCCGTCTCCGCCGCCAGCGCCAGATGTTCAAAGTAGGTGCGCTG
>JAAEOP010000052.1 GCA_024223125.1 Chloroflexota bacterium | reverse complement strand
GGCCGGTTCAAGCCAATATTAGCCGGATTGGTGTCAATTTGAATTGTCGGCTGTTCGGCCGGGTCGCCCCACAACGGCGGCCGTCCCCACATCACCAATTCGCCAAAGCGCGTACCCACGGCCAGCACCAAATCCGCTTGCTGGTGAGCCATGAAGGCGGCCATGCACAACGGCGGATAAAATTGGGGGTGGTCTTCAGGAATGATGCCTCGTGCGGTCACATTGTTAGTCACAGCACAACCCAAATGCTCGGCCAACGCCAAAACTTCTTCGCCGGCCGCAGCCCGATTGGCCCCATTTCCGGCGTGAATATTAACAAATTCAGCATTGACTAACATTTCGGCCGCTTTTTGAATGAGGGTTTGATCAGCAGGCAGTTTTCTTAGCACTCGCGTCCGTTCACGCGGCCACAGGTTGACACTGCTCTCCTCCCCTTTTTGGTTCAACACATCTTCAGGGATGAGCAAATGCACCGGCCCTGGCGAACCAGACATAGCGACGCGGAAAGCGTGACGCACCATGTCAGGTATATGCTGCCAATGACTAATTCGGCCGTTCCACTTCACCGCTGGCCGAAATAGTTCCAAATGGCTGGGGGATTGCGAACCGCCCATATGCCGGTAATCATCACTGACTTCTGTACGGCGCATGGTGGTAATAGCCACCACCGGGCTACCTTCTGCCTGGGCGCAAATGATACCCGACAACAGATTGGCCGCCCCTGGTCCAGCGCAGGCCATCACCACTGCCGGTTCGCTGGTGACGCGGGTATATGCGTCGGCAAAGTGTGCCCCGGCCGCTTCATGACGAGGCACAATCAGGCGCATGTCCAACTCCTTGCCTAATCGCTCTAACGCTTCCAAAAAAATCATATACGTGCCATCGGTAATTGCGTTGATGACCTTCACATTTTCTGCGTGCAAACTGCGTAAAAGCAATTCACCGCCACTTATTTCAGCCATGAGTTTCTCCTTAGGACAAACTGTTAGTTTGTCCGCTGTTTATTTGTCCACGCAAACTGTTAGTTTGCGCTACACATACAAATCATTGAAATATTCTAATAACAAATGTTCGGCAAGGGGTTTGGGCAGAACATTGAGGACGGTGTTTATAAACGCGGTATCTTCCGGCAGTTTAGAGCCGCGAATACCGGCCAATTCATACAGGCTGGCAGCCATTTCGTCTGGCGGTAGGGAGCTGAGAAGGGCGTCAATCTGGGTTTTGATGACGGCCGTGTCCAATCCCTCCAACCCCTTTGTTTCTTCCACCCCGGCCGCCAGATCACGCAAAAAATCATCTACATGGGGCACCGTGGCCTGGTTGACGGTGATATGGATATTGGGGTGCAGTGGGTCGGCCGAAAATTGGGGCTGCAAATACCACCCTTTGCCACGCATCACATCGGCCAATTGGAACACATTCACCGTATCCGATTCCAAAGCGAAAATGCACATCGTCGGCCGTCCCAAAACATGCAAATCAGGCAAAGCATTAATGCCAGCAATCATCTTCCGCGTCGCTTCCGTTACCTCTCTGACAATGCGCTGGTAGCCTTCCGTGCCTAGATAGTTGAGAACAGCCCACGCTCCCGCTAACGGCCCACCCGATTTAGTGCTAAGGACAGTCGGATTGATGATGGCGTAAGCGGTGGTGGAAAGGCAGGCAAAAATTTGGTGGCGGCGCAGTTCCTTGCTTTTGTAGAGAATGACAGAAGCGCCTTTGGCCGCATAGCCATATTTATGCACGTCAATGGAGATAGACGTGACGCCGGGTACAGTGAAATCAAACGCGGGCACATCATACCCAAGCTGACGCATGAAGCTGAGTTGGAAACCGCCGATGCAAGCGTCTACATGGCAAAGGATATTGTTTTCCTGAGCCAATGCACCGATTTCAGGTACGGGGTCTACTGTGCCATGTGAGTAGCAAGGGGCTGAGGCCACCAGCAAGATCGTGTTTTCGGCAACGGCCGCTTGCATAGCATCTACATCTGCCTGAAACGTATGCGGGTTAAAAGGAACAATGACCAATTTAACGCCTAGGTAATGGGCCGCTTTGTGGAAGGCGGCGTGAGCGGTAGAGGCGAGGATCATCTCTGGCTCATTGATTCCTTTTGTAGCTCTGCCCCAATCACGGGCGGTTTTGACGGCCAGCATGATGCTTTCTGTGCCACCGGAGGAGACATTGCCTACAACCTGCTCATCGCCGCGCAGCAGATTGGCAGTCATGCGTACAATCTCCCGCTCCATTTGCAAGGTACTAGGGAAGGTGGTGGGGTCTAGAGCGTTTTCAGACAGGTACAGGGTAAAGGCTTGTTTAACTATCTCTTCTGTGTCACGGCCGGCATCGTAAACATAGGCCAGCACACGGCCGTCGCGCCAGGCCAGATCGTGTTGTTTGTATGCCTGCAATGTTTGCAATATTTTGTCAGACGATTTACCAATGAGAGGAATGTTCATATCATGCTCCGGTTATTATTTAAGAGGTAGTGGCTGGTGGATAGTGACTTGTACTAACAACAAGCAGCCAGCAACCATTTTCATCCTTTGTAACCGAGATTACGTATTGCGTCAAAATTCGTAACTGCACAGCAAAGCTTTGTCTCGAACCGACAAGTTTTACACGGATAAATCACCTGTGAATGGAATTCACAGGCTGAGACGCAAAGTACGCTAAAGCGCACTGGCAGCAACCTTCTCAACGTGCTTTCCGCACGTTTTGTGTCTCAGACACCGAATTCCATTCGGTGACGACCAAACGATGTTACGCCTGTCATTCCGAGAAATCCATAACGGTATCAGCCGCTACAGTGCCGATTGATGATATGGCGAACTTGCAAGCTTTCCAGCAAAGCGTACAACACGGGCAACGCCCCTATTTGGTAATGCATCTGCCGTCTGGTCAGTAAATCGACAAGTTGCGCCAATGTCGTTGCCCCCTTCATTGCTAATCGAGTTTGACGGGCAGCCCATTTTGCCTGTCGGCAAGCGTGTTTCCATGCTTTGTACTGGCGTAAGGCACGTTGTTTCCGCCGATAACGGGGACGCCATGGGAAAAGCGGGCCGTCTTGCGGGTTGTGGCTGACTATGCCTAGCAATGGCGTCGTTCCAGGAGTGGTGATATTGTCTGCTGCTGGTTGAGCGAAGGCTAAGAGGGCAATGAACCAAATCAACCAAACGAATATTTGTGTATGTGAGGTTTTTGTGACAAAATTCATAAGAAGGTACTTCAGCAAAGTTAGTTTTGTTACCTTATACATTGCCACAAAAGGAGGACCTTCACTACTTTTCTCTCTCTATTCAATTTTTAATGTGCGAAATGTAGGCTAATGGATGAAAGTGATAACACGATGACCTGATGATGGTCGGGAAAAGTGCGATTTGTTTTTAGGGATGGCTTTCGCCGCAAACCGCTAAAGCGGTCACTACAAACATCGAATTGAGGTGGTATCGCGGAATCATGCCCATTTCGTCCTCTGGATGGAATGGGCTTTTGTGTTTCTGTGTAGAGATTCGGAGATTGGAAACAATCTCCAATTGAATGGAGGTTTCAAAATGAGTCTACCAAAACGGTACAACCCCAAAACGGCCGAACCCAGCCTACAAGAAACCTGGCAAGAAAGCGGCGTCTATCATTACGATGCCGCCGCAGACGGGCCGCGTTTTACGATTGATACACCACCGCCCACCGTGTCTGGCAATTTGCACCTGGGGCATGTGTATTCCTACAGTCACACCGATTTTATTGCTCGGTTTTGGCGTATGAACGGCCGTAATGTCTTCTACCCCATGGGCTTTGATGACAACGGCCTGCCCACCGAACGATTGGTGCAAAAACGAGAAGGTATTACGGCCGCCGACATTGGCCGGCAGCCATTTATTGAACGTTGTCTGGCGGCCAGCGAAGAAGCGGAAAAAGAGTATCGTACTCTCTGGCAGCGGTTGGGGCTGTCCACAGATTGGCGTTACACTTATCGTACAATTGATAACCATGCTCGCCATCTGGCCCAATGGTCCTTTCTGGACTTATATAAGAAAGGGCTGGCCTACCGGCAAAAAGCCCCGGCCATCTGGTGTCCGGAATGTCAGACAGCCATTGCCCAGGCAGAGGTGGATGATTTGGAGCGGGAAACAGTTTTTTATACCTTGGATTTCAAGCTGCCCAACGGCCGTACTCTTCCCATCGCCACCACCCGCCCAGAACTATTGCCCGCCTGTGTAGCCGTGTTTGTACATCCTGATGACGGCCGTTACAACTCTCGCATCGGCCAACAAATCCACATTCCTCTGTTTGAACGCACCGTTCCCCTCCTGGCCGACTCTGGCGCAGACCCCGAAAAAGGAACTGGAGCAGTGATGTGCTGTACTTATGGCGATACGGCCGATGTAGTCTGGCAGCGCGTGCATAATTTACCGTTGATTGAAGCGTTGGGGCGGGACGGCCGCATGACCGAAGCAGCCGCGCCTTACGCCAACCTGGGTATCCTCGAAGCACGGCAAGCCATCATCCAAACAATGCGCGAGCGGGGTGAATTGTTGGATGAACAACCCATTTCCCAAACAATCCGGGTGCATGAACGATGCGATACGCCAGTCGAGTACATCGTCACGCCGCAATGGTTTATCCGGGCGCTGGATTATAAGACTGAACTGCTGGCGGCCGGGGAACAAATAACCTGGCATCCGCCGCATATGCAAACCCGTTACCGCCAATGGGTAGAAAATCTGGGTTGGGATTGGTGCATCAGCCGACAGCGTTATTTTGGCGTACCCTTCCCCTTGTGGTATTGCGCGGATTGTGGCGCACCATTACTGGCTGACGAAGTTGATTTGCCGTTGGATCCGTTGACGACACGACCGCCTCACCCCTGCCCCGCCTGTCACAGTCAAAACTTCACTCCTGAAACGGATGTGTTTGATACCTGGTTCACCTCCTCTATGTCGCCCCAAATTGCCGGACAATGGCGGCTGGATGACAATCTTTATGAGCAGACATATCCTTTTACGCTGCGGCCGCAAGCGCATGAAATCATCCGCACCTGGGCTTTTTATACCATTGTGAAATCGCATCATCATTTTGGCCGTATTCCGTTTGAACATGTTACTATTTCTGGCTGGGGATTGGCCCCGGAAGGGACAGAAAAGTTGAGCAAAAGCCGGGGCGGCGGCACGGTTGGTCCATTAAAAATGATCGGGCAATATTCGGCCGATGCGGTACGTTATTGGACTGCCAGTACGGCCGTTGGCAAAGACACCCTCATTAGCGAAGAAAAGATTCAAGCGGGGGCGAAGCTGGTGACAAAGTTGTGGAATGTAGCCCGGTTTAGTCAACGGTTTTTGGGAAATGAGAAAATCTCCAGTCTCCAATCTCCAATCTCTTATACTCTGGCCGACCGCTGGCTTCTGTCCCACACCCAACAACTTATCCAACAGGTGACGGCACATTTTGAGAATTTTGATTACGCGGCCGCTAAAAGTGAAACCGAGGCTTTTTTCTGGCGCGTGTTGGCCGATAATTATTTGGAGATGGCGAAGCTGCGTTTGTATGCGGACGATATGGAGAGTAAAGGCGCCCGCTTTGCCCTTTATCACGCTTTGTTGACAACATTAAAACTGTTTGCCCCCATCCTGCCCCATGTGACAGAACGCATTTACAGCGGTCTTTTTGCCACTGTGGATGGTTTTGATTCAATTCACCGCTCCCGCTGGCCTCTAGGCAATCCTGATTGGTTGGATGATGAGGCTTTGGCAACCGGGGAGATTTTGGTGGGGCTGGCTACGGCCGTGCGCCGTTACAAAAGTGAACACAATCTATCATTGGGCGCGGAATTAACTGCTCTTTATCTGGCTACGGATGAGGCCGCTTTATCAAAACTATTACTATCAGGAGTATCTGATTTGGTGAGTATTACACGGGCAAAAGAGGTGATTGTAAACGGCCATTTGCCAGAGAAAGGTGTGTGGTTGGTAGCGGACGGCCGTGTGCGACTAGCGGTCAATCCTTAGCAGAACCTCCCGGAGGTTCGTAACCTCTGGGAGGTTAATGTTTCTATCCGTTGTAGCCGCTGCGTCGCTCCAGAATAAACCAGGTAAAGGGATGGACGTGCCATTCATCCGCTTCATGCACCTGCCGGAATGTTTCTTGCCATTGCGTCAGGTCAAGATCGGGGAAATAAACATTATCGGAAACAACTTTTTTGACAGGATTAACAGGATGAAATAATCCTGTTAATCCCGTAAATTCTGTCTGATTTCTTATTTCCGATAAGGTTGAATATACATCGCCGGTAAATTCACTCTCGACCAAAGTCAGATAAAGCCGGTTGGCAATGGGCAGCGCCTGGGCATAAACCTGTGCGCCGCCGCCGATGATAATTTCGGGCGCCTTGCCGGCGGCCATTAAAGCGTCAGCTAATGAATGGACAACGGTACAACCGGGAGCCTGGTAGTTTTGGCTGCGGGTGATTATGATGTTTTGACGGCCGTGCAGCGGCTTAAACTTCTGCGGAACAGAATCATACGTCTTACGCCCCATGATAACCGGTTTGCCCATTGTCTTTTCCACAAACCATTTCATATCATCCGGCAGCCGCCAGGGCAACCCATTATTAGCTCCAATGAGGCGATTGTGATCCATAGCCACGATGAGTGATATTGTAGCTTTGTTCATGTGGTTATAGCATCAATTAATTCCTGCATTTCTTCTATCGAAGCGATTACCTTTTTCATATGATTAATCAACTCTTCGCGCACCTCCTCAACATCACCAGTCTCAAGAGAGTCAAGAACAAGCCTCGTAATAACCATGTGCCCTCGATAATCTAAGAATTGATTCTGGGCGCAACACATGGAGTTTTTCTTCAGATGGGCGATCTCTTAAAACTCGTAAAAAATCTTCGTAGTTAGACATTTTCAAAATCCATTCGTAACTTTAATTTTTCGCTGAGACTACAACGAATTAATGATCTCGCTTAGTAATTTGTTCCTTTCTTTCATTCGTTGTAGTCTTTCTAAAGAGGGGGAAATTTCGCGGCATTAACAAAATCCTATACCGCAATCGATGCCTTGATGTGTGCGTGACACTGGTAATTGACCAGTTCAAAATCCTCATAACGGAAGTCAAAGAGATTAGTTACAGCCGAATTCAGGCGCATTTGAGGCAGCGGCAAGGGGTTGCGGGTAAGCTGCAATTGGGCTTGCTCCAAGTGGTTCAGGTAAAGGTGAGCGTCGCCAAAGGTATGCACAAATTCGCCCGGCTCGTAACCCGTTACCTGAGCAATCATCATCGTCAACAGGGCATAGGAAGCGATGTTGAAAGGGACGCCCAGGAAGATGTCGGCGCTGCGTTGGTAAAGTTGGCAAGAGAGACGGCCGTCAGCCACAAAAAATTGCATCAGGCAATGACACGGTGGCAACGCCATGTTGTCTACATCGGCCACATTCCAGGCCGAGACAATATGGCGGCGGGAATTGGGGTTGTGTTGTAGGCTGTGTAGAACATTTGAGATTTGGTCTATGTGACGGCCGTCGGCCGTAGGCCAGGAACGCCATTGATACCCATACACCGGCCCCAGATCGCCGTTTTCATCTGCCCATTCATTCCAAATACGCACCCCATTTTCCTGCAAATAACGTACATTTGTATCCCCTTGCAAAAACCAGAGCAGTTCGTAAATGATAGATTTCAGATGCAGCTTCTTGGTCGTAATCACGGGAAAACCATCTGCCAAATTAAAACGCATCTGATAGCCAAACACCCCAATTGTACCAACCCCGGTACGGTCGCCCCGTTGGACGCCATTTTCCAAAACATGCCCCATCAAATCAAGATATTGTTCCATTTATCACTCCAACCATATCCATTTACCTAATGCTACTGTGAGTGGTAGAAATGGGCAAAAAATAGAAATCAGGATATGATATTGACGGTATGTTCATTTATGGAATCGGGGCGTTGCCATAGGTTAATCTCTGAGAATGTGCCAATTTAGCATAAAGGATTTGTGTTGTTTTCAAAATGGACGTGGCTGGCGCTGCTATTGGCCGTCTTGTTTCCGGCGGCTCACCTAACCGGCGCCCAAACCCCTGTAGAGATTTCCAAAAATGAAGCCTGGGTTGATTTTCCAGAATCCGTTGATTTTCGGCTGGCAGCAACGGCCGTTTCCCCCATTGAATCAGTACAATTGGAATATGGTTTGGAGATGTTAAGCTGTGGCGAAGTTACGGCCGTTGTCTCACCCGAATTATCGCCAGACAAGGAAGTGGACCTGACTTGGCGCTGGGATTTGCTAAGCGAAACCTTTATCCCCCCCGGCAGCGCCATCTGGTGGCGTTGGCACATTCAAACGGCCGCTGGGGATATTTTGACGACGGAACGGGAAACGGCCGTATTCCTCGACAGCTGGTTCGTCTGGCAAACCATTTCCCAAGACAACGTCTTCGTCCATTGGTATCGCGGCCCCAACAGCTTGGGTCAGCAAATGTTAACAGCTGCCGTTGAGTCAATTGACCAGTTAGCAGCCGAAACCGGCCTGCGCCTGACCGACCCCGTTCACCTCTATCTGTATGATGAATCCTTTGACCTGCAAGCTTCCCTGCCCGGCGCACCCGCCTGGGCCGGCGGGGCTGCCTTTCCCGAACAGAACGTCGTCCTCATCACTGCCAACATGGATTATCTCGATTATGCCGAAGATACGACACGCCACGAAATCGGCCATCTGGTAATCGGCCGTCTCACCTTCAACTGCACCAACCGCCTGCCCACCTGGCTCAATGAAGGGTTGGCAATGGTGGCCGAGGGACATGAAGATGAAAACGCCGCCGCCAGATTGACTGAAGCAATAGACAACAACGCGATTCTGACCATTCCCCAACTAGAAGGAAGCTTTTCCATTCATGGAGACAGAGCGCGTTTGTCCTACGCCCAAAGTTACAGCCTGGTACGTTATTTATTAGATGACTTCAGTCAGGCAGAGATGTTGACTTTGCTTGAGACTTTCACGGCCGGAGCTACACCCGACGAAGCATTACAAACCACCTACGGTCTGGACACCAATGAATTGGAAGATGTCTGGCGGGCTTCAATTGGGGCTGAACCACGGTCGTTCACCGCTCCCGCCACAACGCCCACGGCCGTGCCCACCTTAGCCCTCGCCGCCCCCACTACCCAAACCACAATCGTTGCCCAACTCACAAAAACAATGCCACCGGCCACAGCGGAAGCAACTGCCACAACCACAGCTACGGCCGTCGCCACCCAAATCAGCGCTGTCCAACCCACCAAAACGCCACTGCCACTTACCAATCCCACCACAAACAGCGCCTCTGGTTCAAGCCTGTTTCCCTTCATCTTGATGGGGACAGTAATGTTGGGGATGGCGGTCGTGGCGATATTATTGCTCATCAAACATGAATGAGCGCCGTCGGACAAAACGCTGTTTTGTCTGAACAAACCACGAGTTTGTCCAAGATCAGCATCTTGTCCTACATTTTACGAAGGAACACAATGAAGAAACAAACATTACTTAAAATCGGGATCATCCTGCTGCTGTTTTTGGCCGGATGCAGCGCCCCGCTGCCAACACCCACACCCGTCATCGAAACGGCTCCCACGGCCGTACCCACCCAGCCGCCAACACAAGCGCCCCGCGCAACAGCTACCCCGCTGCCTACCGACACCCCCTTCCCCGCCCCCACAGCTACCGCACCCCCGCTGCCCACAGCCACCCCCGCCGCCGGTTACTACCGTCATCCCGAACTCGGCTTCTGGTTCAACTACCCGGCAGATTGGTTCACAGAAGAAACCGGTCGCAATTTGCCCGCCGTCATCATCTCCGATGCAGATGATCCGGTACAGTTATGGGCCGGTGCGCGGGCAATTGAAGAAGGCACAACTTTGGAGGATTTTGCCCACAGCATCAAAGACGAATTGGGACTGGCCGAATCTGTCGAACTGCTTACAGACGGGGCAACCAGTCTGGCCGATGGCTCCCCCGCCTGGGAAATCAGCCTGCAATGGGAAGATGAAAACGGCGACCTGTTTATGGGGCGCGGCTATGCGGCGCTGGCTGCCACCAACGGCTACGTCATTTTGCTCACCGGCCGGCCGGAACTGATTGAAGCCCGCCCCCAAACTGTCAAAGCAATTGGCGGCGGCTTACATTTGGAACAGCCAGAACTGTATGGCGTTTCTCGTGACAATGCCCTCTTCTTGTTGGTTGCCGAACCGGACACGCTCGATCCCGCCCTGACCCGTGAAGGCGCCGCTGGAATTGTAGGCCATATTTTCAGCGGACTGGCGCGGCTCAACAATGATTTGCAAATTGAACCAGACCTGGCCGAAAGTTGGGAAATCAGTGAAGATAGCGCCGTTTACACATTTCATTTGCGGGAAGAGGCCATGTTTCATGACGGCACGGCCGTTACCGCCGACGACGTGAAAACAGCCTGGGAACGCGCCCTCGACCCCGCCCTGAATTCAGCAACCGCACCTCTCTATCTCAACGACATCAGCGCCATCGCAGCCGTTGACGACCAGACCTTGCAGGTGACGCTAACCGGCCCCCGACCGGCCTTTTTAGCCAAACTGACCCAACCAGTCGCCTTCATCACCCAGGCCGCCAATGTCGGCAGCGGCGACGAGTGGTGGCGCGAGCCGGTAGGAACTGGCCCCTTTACCCTCAACCGTTGGCAGCCCGGCCAGGTCATTGTGCTGGCCGCCAATGAGGATACACATCTGACGCCGCCCAACATTGACACGGCCGTCTTCATCAACGGCCGTTCCAGCTTTCCCGCCTACGAATCTGGGTTGGTAGATTTTGCCCAGGTCAGCCCCCATAACCTCTCTCGCGCCCAAGACCCAGGCGAACCACTCTCGGCCGATCTCGTCAGTGGCAATCTACTTTGCACTCAACGCATCATCTTCGACACTACTCGCCCCCCCTTTGACAATGCCGCTGTCCGCCACGCTTTTAGCCTGGCCGTTGACCGGCAGCAATTAGCTCAACTGGTTCTCAATGACGCCGCCCTGCCGGCAGCCAGCATATTACCGCCAGGAATGCCAGGCTATGTGGAACGGCCGTCAGCCGCCGCCTTCAATATCGAAGAGTCCCAATCACTGTTGGCAGACACAACCTTACCCCCGATCACATTGGCCGCGCCCGGCGCCGGATCGCCCGACGCCGTTACCACAGCGTTGGCCGACATGTGGACTACCCACCTCGGCGCCGACATCGAGACGCGGCTCATCTCTCGTGATGATTACCAGGATGATCTGGCGAACCAACCCGGTCATCTCTTTCTGGTGGAATGGTGCGCCGGCTATCCCGACCCAGAAAATATGCTCGATTTGCTTTACCACAGCGGTAGCCCGGCCAACTTCGGCCGTTACCAAAATGAAGAAGTAGACGCCCTGTTAGAAGCCGCCCGCAGCGAGCAAGTCCCTGAAACCAGATTATCCCTTTACCAACAAGCAGAAGAACTCATTCTGGCCGATGCAGCTACAATCCAAACCGTGCATCCGTTAGACCATCTGCTGGTACGGCCGTCCATTCAGGACTACCAACAAACACTCATCCCCCTACCCTGGGCCGGCCACATCACCATTGAACGGGAGGAACCATAATGAGCAGCGATACCCAACCAACCTCCAGCAAAGGCAAAAAGATAGCCATCGGCTTGATCCTTTTGCTTGTCGTCATTGGCGCTATTTTGGGCGGCGCCTACTTTTACTTGCGCGGCCAGGAAGAAAGCGCCTTCGATCAAGCCCAAACTGCGTATGAAGCTGGCGATTTCCACGCCGCCGTCGCTCTCTTTAACCAGGCGATGGCTGTCCAGCCCGATTTTGTACGCCAATATGATGAGGCCGCTTTACACGGCCGTGCCCTGGCCCACCTATATGATGAAAACTACCCGGCGGCAGTGGACGACTTAACGGCCGTCCTCAGCCAAACCCCTGACGACACCGACCTCATCCTGGCCCGCGCTCAGGCGTATGAAGGGGCCAACGACCTGGATAACGCCATTGCAGATGTGACGGCCGTATTAGAAAACGATCCCCGCAACATTGACTTGCTAGAACAACGCGCCAATTGGTATGCTGCCCTGGGTAATGAAGAGATGGCCGCCGCCGATTATGAAGCCTTGCTAACGGCCGATCCCACCCTGGTATGGCCTCGTCTGCTACGGCTAGAACGATTTGTACAGGCCAACCAAACCGAGGAAATTTTGGCTGAAGCCGAAGCCATCATTACCGTCGACGACACAATTACCGAACCGTATGGTCGGCGCGGCTGGATTTTGCTGCAAGCCCGTAAGGACGCTGCCGCACTGGCCGACTTCACCCAGGCGGCCGAATTAGAAGATTCCCGAACTGAGGCCTGGGTTGGGCAAGCGTTGATTCATCATCTCAACGAACGCTTTACGGAAGCGCTCGCCTTTTCTGAAACCGCCCTTGAGCAAGAAGCGGACAACGGTCTGGCGCAGGCCATTCACGGCGCCGCTATGGTTGGTCTGGGTGATGAAGAGGTTGGTCTGGCTGAATTGAACACGGCCGTCTCCCTCACGCCCGATTCTGACCTGCCGTTGGCCTTATATCTGCGCGGTTTGTCCCATTTACACGTTGGGCAAACGGCCGCCGCCCTGTCAGACGCAGAGCAGATCATCGCCCAGGCGACTGATTGGAGTTGGGGACACATTTTGCGGGCGGAGGCGCATCTGGCTCGTGATGAACGGCCGCAAGCCCAATTTGCCATTCAACAAGCGCTCGATCTGACGCCGGAGTTGGGAACCGCTTACACGACGCGGGCTGCCATTTACCTGGCTGATGGCGATTTGCCCGCCGCCCGCGCCGACCTGGAACAAGCCTTAAACCTGATGCCCAATTATCTACCGGCCATCCTGCTGCGGGCAGAGGCAGCTACCGCCGCAGAAACGTATGATCAAGCGCTGGCCGATTTGGATACCGCCCTGGCGCTGGAGCCAGAAGGCACGGCCGTTTACGCCAACCGTGCCTTCATCCATTCCCAATTAGAAGATTGGGAGGCGGCGAGGGAAGATTACGGCCGTGTGTTGGCCGAAAACCCAGACGACTTAAAAGCGCTCATTGGTCGGGCGCAGGCCAACATCGAATTAGCCGATTTTGAAACGACCGTTTCCGACTTAAATGCCGCCATCGTTCTCGATCCGCAAAACGTTGCCCTCATCAACCAGCGGGCTGAAAGCTATCTGGCGCTGGAAAATCTGGCCGCCGCCCAACGAGACGCCGAACGAGCTAACCGGCTGGATGGCGATCTGCCCCTCCCCTACCTCATCTTTGGCCTGACCCAATTAGAAGAGGAAAATCAGTTCCAGGCGGTGGTGGAATTGACGGAAGCTATTGAGTTAGACCCGGAATTAGCGCGTGCCTTTGCCGCCCGCGGTCAGGCGCACTTCTGGCTCGATGACCCAGACCGGGCTAGAGCCGATGCGGCGCGAGCGCTTGAACTAGACCCGGAATTGGCCGACGGGTATCTGGTACGCGCCCTCGTTTCCACCTATGACTTGAATTGGCAAGACGCGCTGGCCGACATGAATGAGGCCATCTTGCTACGCCCCAACGACCCCTTGATGCTGGAAACACGGGGCATCATCTACCTGGACAGCGGCGACTATCATTCTGCTCTGGATGATTTTGACCGGATGCTGGAATTGGAACCGGATTCGATTAACGGCCGTCTTCTCAAAGCGGCCGCTCTCGATGAACTGGGCCGCTACGACGACGCCATCGCCGAACTGCAAACCGCTCTGGAGCTGTCCGCCTCGGCCGAAGCGGAAACGCTCATTGTGGAAGATGTGGAATTGGCCGAAAGCACCATTGCCGACCTCAACCGTATTCCGCCCGATGTAGACGGCAGCCGCACCTGGATAGATACTTACCAGGGGTTTCACATCACCTATCCGGCTGATTGGCGTCAATTTGTAGAACCGGGCGCCGAAGCGCCGCTGGCTCTCATCGGCCCGTTAGACAAAGATTACCGGGCCAATTTGTCGTTGGTCTTTTTGGAATTTGATTTTGTGCCCCCGGCTCGTGAAATTGCCCGCTACTCAAATCCTGATGCCAATCGGTATGATGATTTTGAGATGTTGTCAGACACGGCCGTGCGGGTCGGCGGCCGATCTGCCGTGCGCCGCGTCTTTACCTGGCGGGCTTCTGACCAACGGCTGCGCGATGTTTCCTTCAACATTATCCAAACCTACGTGGTAGACGGCCAGCGCGTACTCATCTTCACTGCCTTTGCCCGGTCTGAAGATTTTGAAAAGTATGAACCCATTTTCAACGATATGATTGATAGTTTTGAATTTGAGTAAGTTTTTAACTAAAGAGGTTCCACCTTTTGAAAAAGTGGAACCTCTCTGAGGAAAACAATGAAACAGTTACACATCACCTTATCTGCCTTAATGATTGTCGCACTCCTGCTGCTGGCTGGCTGCGGCAGTGAATCGGAACCAACGCCAACGCTAATACCGGAAGAACCAACAGCCACGGCCGTACCGACCGACACCCCCACACCCAAGCCAACCGACACACCGACACCGGTTCCCACACCCACTACTGAACCGTCCCCCACACCCATCCCCGCCTCTGTCCTCATCGAAGAAGGGGACAGTTTCCGCACTGAAAGTGATTGGGAAGAGGCGATTGCCGCTTATGAGCAAGCGATTGAACTGCATGATGATCCCCTCGCTTACGCCCACTTGAGTTACCTTTACCAATCATTGCCGGAACGGCAGGAGGAGGGGCTGGATCTGGCCCAACAAGCGGCCGAACTGGCCCCAGACAGCGCCGAAGTACAGGCGTATCTGGCTTGGGCGTTGAACGAAAACGTCAAGCCGGATGAGGCGCTGGAGGCAGCGGAAACGGCCGTGGAATTAGACCCCGAAAGCGCTTTAGCCCAAACCATGCTGGCCAACGCTTACATGGCTGTCAACCGTTTTGATGAGGCGGTGGAGACGGGGGAGACGGCCGTGGAATTGGACCCAGACCTGGCTCTGGCAAAAATCATCCTGGCCGCCGCTTATGCCAGCGCCACCCGCTACGATGAAGCCACTACCCTGACCGACGAAGTTTATACCATGGAGCCAGATTACATTCCTTTCATTATTAGCCGGGCGGCCGTTCACAACATTGCCAATGACAGCGAAACAGAGCTTTATCTACTGAATGCCGCTTTGGATGAAGACCCCAACTATATGTATACGTTGCTCGATTTAGCTGCCTATCATCGCGGCGATAGAAGCTATGATGAAGCCCTCAATTTATGCGATCAGGTGGTAGAACTATACCCAGAATCGCCGGAGGGGTACGCTTGTCGTGGCTTTACGTATTTGGATCGGGAGCTTTATGATGAGGCTTTGGGCAGTTTTGATCTGGCAATTGACCGGGATGTAGAAGACACCAGCGGCTACTTTGGTCGGGGACGTGTCTTGTTAGACCAGGAGGATTGTGCCGGCAGCCGAAGTGAGATGGAGAAGGTGTTGGAGCTGCGGCCGTATAACAGCTTTATCCACACCTTCATCGGCTTCACTTACATCTGCGAAGAGGAAACGGCGGCCGCGATTGAAAGCTACCAGACCGCCATTGAAATGAACCCGTACAGCAGTTTTGCCCTATACGGCTTGGGTGAAGCGTATCTGGTTGAAGAACGGTATGAAGACGCCGAAGCACAATTCCGATCCGCCTTGGAATTGGATGATGAAACCTCCTATTTTCCCTATTTGGGGTTAGGTAACGCTCTGGCCGAGCAAGATCGCCACGACGAAGCCGAAGAATCCTTTCTACAAGCTCAAGAAGTGGACGATGAAGCGATTGATGTTTATCTGGCGCTGGGCAACTTTTATCTGGATCGCAATCGTAATTTTGACGCTCAGGAGCAGTTTGAAACCGCTCTGGAAATTGATGATGAAAATCCCGGCGCCCTCATCGGGGTAGGCATTGCCCTGGCGCTGCAAGACCGCTGCGGCTCTGCTTTGGAACATTTCGACAAAGCGCGTGACCTGGACCCGGAAAACGTGGCCGCCAATGATCTGTATCAGGATTGCCTGACCGTCTGGCGCTACGATAATCCGCCTGGGGCGCAAGGCGACGTCATCAATGAACCCACGGCCGCGGCTATTGCCAAAGATGCAGTGGTCAATCGTCTGGGAATTTCTGGCGATGCCGCCCTTGCCGAATTCCAGAGTGGGAGCGACGGTCGTGTTCTGGTGGTCGGTTATCTATCCAAATTCGATCCAACCGCTAACCCAACTGAATTCACCAATGAATTGAATGCGGCTATGTTGGCTGCCACCGACGCTTTTGTCCGCAGCGACACCGCCCCCATCATTTTGGTAGCGCAGGCTTTTGCCATTCAAGGGCAAGATGTTGTGTTGCTTGGTTCGCGCGGGGTGCATCGCACAGATGCGGTGGATTGGTGGAATGGAACCTTGAGCGATGGCGGCTACATCGGTAAATTCTGGAGTGAATAATATGACATCTGACAGCCAACTCTATGACATCCGGCACGGCTGTTTTGCTTTGACAACAACCCGCCTTTCGTCTAAAATCGGCCAGCCGACGGATAAAATCAGCTACCCTATCAATCCGTTCAAACCAAATTCCAAGAGGTCTTTAGCACATGAAAGAATATAAAACTGGTCAGATTCGGAACGTGGCTCTCATTTCTCATAATGGCGCCGGAACAACCACCTTTGTTGAACGAGCATTGTTTAACACAGGCACAACAACGCGCATGGGAAATGTTCAAAATGGCACGGCCGTGATGGACTTTGAAGAAGAAGAAATTGAACGTAACAGTTCTATTGCCACTGCGCTGGCGCCTATTGAGTGGAAAGATTGCAAAATCAACCTGTTAGATACACCCGGTTACGCCGACTTTATTGGCGAGGTGAACGCCGCTCTGCGTGTATCTGAAGGCACACTGGTCTTTGTAGAAGCCGTCGCTGGCGTTGAAGTGGGCACCGAACTTGTGTGGCAAATGGCCGAAAAGTTAATGTTGCCCCGCATTGTTGTCATCAACAAAATGGATCGAGATAATGTACGCGCCCAACGTGCCTTCAACAGCGTCACCGAAAATCTTAAGGGCAACTTTATCCCCCTGCAATTACCCATTGGCGAAGGAGACTCCTTCACAGGCGTCGTAGATTTGCTCTCTATGGAAACCCGTTTAGGTGATAACGATGAACGCGGCCCCATTCCTGACGATTTGGCCGATGCGGCCGAAGAGGCTCGTCTGGCCATCATAGAAGCGGCCGCGGAAGGGGATGACATCTTGCTAGAAAAATACTTCGAGGATGACACTCTATCCGATGAAGATATTGTACGCGGCTTGAAGTTGTCTATGCAGCAAGGCTTGTGCATTCCGGTTCTTTATAGCGCCCCCCAAGCCGGTATTGCCGTTGCGCCCGTCTTAAATGCAATGGTTCGTTTGTTACCCGCTCCTAATGATGTACAGGTATTTACGGCCGAAGCGGCCGACGGTTCTGAAGCTAAATATGAAGTTGCGGATACATCACCGCTCACCGCCTTCATCTTCAAAACTCGTGAAGACCCGTATGGCAAAATGAGTTATCTGCGCATTTATGGAGGCGTATTAGAATCAGACAATCGCATTTGGGATGCCAATTTAGATGAAGAAGTCCGCATCGGAACGCTTCAACTTCTACGCGGCAAAGAACAACTGCCTACCGACAAGCTTCATGCCGGTGACATCGGCGCAGTTGTAAAGCTGGGCAATGCCAGTACAAACGATACCTTATGCGACCGGGGACACAAATTGAAACTGCCTCCCATTGAACAACCAAACCCCATTGCGTCTGTCGCCATTCATCCTGTAGCTCAATCCGATGTAGCCAAATTGAGTCAGGCACTCAACCGGTTGGTAGCGGAAGACCCTACCCTGAACTGGCACTCGGAAAAAGCAACCCGTGAAACGATTTTAACGGGTATGGGCACAACCCATCTGGGAATTGCCGTGAAAAAAGCCCACTCCAAGTTTGGGGTCAATATGACCACTACTATTCCGCTTATCCCTTATCGGGAAACCATTACCCGCACGGCCCAGGCAGAATATACCCACAAGAAACAAACGGGTGGCGCTGGTCAATATGCCCGCGTATTTTTACGGGTTGAATCATTAGAAGATGACGCTGAATTTGAATTTACCTCTGAGGTATTTGGCGGCGCTATTTCAGTGCCTTTTATTTCTGCCACAGAGAAGGGCTGCCGTCAGGCATTGGAATTTGGCCCGGTAGCCGGTTACTCTGTTGTGGGTGTCAAAGCGGTGGTTTACGATGGCAAAGAGCATCCGGTAGACTCAAAGGAAATTGCTTTCCAAACGGCCGGTCGTGAAGGATTTAAGAAGGCGATGTTGGATGCTGGTCCCGTGCTGTTGGAACCAATTTATATGGTGGATGTCACTATTCCGGCCGATCATATGGGCGACATTATGGGCGATCTCAATACCCGACGCGCTCGTGTATCAGGGATGGACCAGGAAGGGACAAAGACGATTGTCAAAGCTGAAGTTCCTCTGGCGGAAATGCAAACGTACACGGCCGATTTACGCTCGATGACACAAGGGCGGGGGATGTTTAGTATGACCTTTAAGCATTACGGCCGTGTTCCTAACCATCTACAAGAAAAAGTAATTTCTGACGCAAAAGCGCGTATGGCTGAAGAATAAGCATCACTATTCAGGCCTCCCAGGTCTAAACTAAAAAGGAGCGCATCACCCGATGCGCTCCTTTTTTCTGGCCGCGAGACAGTCGCTACCAGGTAACACTTGCCAAGATAACGGCCGCAATAATAAACAACAAACACACAAACAACGTAGGAAACAAATAACTTCCCTTACGATACCTCTGCAACTGCTTTGGCGGCAAAATAATTTCCGATTGATGGCGATAAATTGGGCACTTTGTATAAGAGCGTGTCAGACAATATGTACGCTGCTGCGCCTCCTTCACCGTCGTCGCCGGACGTACATGATGACAACAATTTTCAGATGTCACATAAAAACGAGCCGTGGCCGGATCATCCCTGGCGCCTAAATGAGGACACAGAAATAAAGGCGCCTTTGGCGCCGTCTCCACCGGTTTTTCCAATGGGATATTAAATTGGGTAACAAACCCATCTTCGTGAATTAGTTTTCGTGAGTATTGCTCATTCTGTTCAATAATCATGTTTATTTCTAGCTAGCGCCACCATCACACAAAACTTTGGACTCTCGTCAAGTATGGGCCAGCCACACCATTGCGGCATACGTTACCATACCTTTCTCTTATCATTGGTAAAAACTTGGTGAATTTAACAACTTGCAACTTGAAATTCACCACTTGTCACTTGCTGCTTGTCATTTGAGACTTACACACTTTATGTAGTTTGAGGTAAACTATTGGCATATTGATTCAGGGAATCCTGTCTGCCAATAGACAGGTAAAAAATGAAAAAGGGAATCTTCTATTCATTTTCCAATTCGAATTATAGAAATAGTAACTATACAGGTGTTTCTCGACTGTCATACCCGCGAAGGCAGGTATCCAGGTGTTTAGATTCCTGCCTTCGCAGGAATAACCTGTATAGTCACAAGATAAATTTATGGATGTAATGCACTGTGTTGTCAGCGTTGAAGACGACCTGGGGATTTTTCAGGTTATAAAAGCTTCCCTACGAAAGCTGCCGATTGAACTCCATCATGCAGCTTCTGGAAATGCTGCCATTGATTTGATCGAACAGCAAAGACCCCATCTCATTATTCTGGATATTTCCTTGCCTGATATGAATGGCTGGGATGTTTTGGAAAATGTAAGCCACCCGGACATTGAAAAACCTAATGTCATTGTATTAACCGCTTTTACAGACCCCACACACCGTCTTATTGGACATCTGCACAATGTAACTTATATGAGCAAGCCGTTCCTACCTAAAGAATTGGTTTCAACTGTCGCTGATATTTTGGATATCCAATAAGAATTGTAACTGTTCGGGCGCAACGCACTTTTCCCGAAAAATTTGCAATATCATGACCGTTTGCAAGTGCGTCGCACCTCTGGTATTAGAATTAAGCCAGACCATTCAAAATCCCTCTATCCGAAAGCTGCATGAGCATGGTACAATGGTACTGATTTTGTTTCAGAATCCTGGTAGTACCACAATGGAGGATGAATAATGGGTTCCACTTACTTGATAATCAGTGTTGAGGATGATGAAGGGATTTTTGATCTTATTAAAGCAACATTACGCCCCCTGCCTGTTGAACTGCATCATGCCAGTAGTGGTGAAGAAGCGCTCCAATTAATTCCTAAGTTACAACCAGATGTTATTGTGCTGGATATTGCCCTACCTGATATTCATGGCTGGACTATTTTAGACCGTCTGGACGATATGAGTATTAACCAGCCGGATGTTGTTGTTCTATCGGCTCTTCTGGAACGCGGCCGTCCTGTGCCTCTACATCAGAATCAGGTAAACATGTACATGAGCAAGCCATTTATTCCAGCCGAGTTGCGCCATAATGTCAGTGAATTGTTGGGGCTGGCTTAAGCATGATTATGGAAGTTTCTATTTTGCATGTGAACCCAGGGTAAATTGTATAGTCATATCAATCGTTTAGTTTATCGTTATAATTCGTAACCATTCACTCCCCCAAGGTGCCCGGCACTTATAAACGAGTGTGCTATTCCAGTAGACTTGGTAATGAAGCGCCGGGCGCCTGAATGGTTACTATAATTCTCGTCACAAGAAGAGAAGAGCAGGGAGCCAACATCTGTTAATTTATTCCCACGTTTTGTAACCATCTGAAATTGTTTTAGCGACCTGAAGTAGGAGAAAAAGTCATGTGGCCAAACAGCCGCCGTTATCGTCGTATCCTGTTCCTTTACAGCATCTTATTCATCCTGATTCCCCTCCTTAATGTGCAAGCTGCTCCCGCAGATGACCTCATCATTACCGGCGTCATTGATGGCCCACTTTCTGGCGGCGTTCCTAAAGCTGTCGAACTCTATGTTGTCAACAACATCTCCGATTTAAGCATCTATGGCCTGGGTTCGGCCAACAATGGCGGTGGTTCGGATGGAGAAGAGTTTACCTTCCCGGCCGTTTCGGCATCGGCCGGCAGCTTCATCTACGTAGCCTCTGAAACCAGCGGCTTTAACAGCTTCTTTGGCTTCAACCCAGATTACACCTCTAGCACAGCTAGTATCAACGGAGACGACGCCATTGAACTGTTTACCAGCGGCGCTGTGTCAGACGTGTTTGGCGACATCAACCTGGATGGAACCGGCCAGCCCTGGGAATATATGGATGGTTGGGCATATCGCAATGACAACAGTGGGCCAGATGGCTCTACATTTGTTTTAGGTAATTGGATCTTTAGCGGTCCCAATGCCCTTGATGGCGAAACCTCGAACAGCAGCGCGGCCACGCCCTTTCCCATTGGCACATACTCCCCAGGAGGCGGTGGCGACAGCGCCCCTGGCGTAGGCGCCACGAATCCGGCAAATGGGGCCAGTGGGGTGGCTGTAGACACGGCCGTTACCGTCATATTCGATGAAGCCGTGGCCATTGCTGGAACCGTAGCCATAAACTGTACTACCGGCGGCATCCAAAACGTCACCCCCACCACTGGCGATAACATCACCTTCACGCTGCCCCACAGCGACTTCACTACTGGTGAGACCTGCACTGTTACTATTACGGCCGCGCAAGTAACAGACCTCGACGCCACGGACCCCCCAGACAACATGAGCGCTGATTATCTGTTCAGCTTCGGCGTGGGGTTGTGCATCGGCCCGGTCACACTCATCCACACCATCCAAGGCAGCGGTGTCGCCAGCGCCGAAGATGGCAACATGCACACTGTTGAAGGGGTTGTTGTCGGCGATTTCCAGGGCGCGTCTGGCCTGGATGGTTTTTATGTACAAGAGGAAAATAGCGACGCTGACGCCGACTCGACAACATCGGAAGGCATATTTGTCTTTGCCCCATCCGCCATCGCCGTAAACAGCGGCGACATTGTGCGCGTCACTGGAACCGTGGATGAATATTTTGAACTGACCGAGCTGACCAGCGTAACCAGCCTGGATGTGTGCAGCACCGGAGCCACATTGCCAACGGCCGTAACCCTCTCTTTGCCCTTCCCGGCCGATGTAGCCGGCGTCCCCTATTTGGAACGATTGGAAGGGATGCGTGTCACCGTCCCGGCCGGCCTGTTTGTCACCAGCATCTTCCAATTGGGACGTGGCGGGGAATTTGACCTTGCTTTCGGCGGTCGGCTCTACCAACCCACCCAAATCACAACGCCCGGCGCGGCCGCCTTAGCCGTACAGGCGGTCAATGATTTGAATGTCATTACGATTGATGATGGCAGCGAGGATGAAAACCCGACGGCCGTTATCCATCCAGCGCCCGGACTGGCATTAAGTAACCGTGTACGCAATGGAGACACATTGGCCGCCAACCTGGACGGCGTATTGACGTTTGGCTGGTCGGGCTGGTCGGGCAGTGACAATGCGTATCGAGTGCATACGAACACGGGCGCCGCCTTTACCAGCCAAAACCCGCGTCCGGCCACGCCTGCGGCCGTTAGCGGCGATATCAAAGTAGCCAGCTTCAACGTCCTCAACTATTTCAATGGCGATGGCCTGGGTGGCGGTTTCCCCACACCACGCGGAGCAGACACGGCCGCCGAATTCACTCGTCAGCGCGACAAAATCATCCAGGCAATCCTCACTCTGGATGCAGACATCATCGGCCTGATGGAGATTGAAAACGATGGTTATGGGCCAAATAGCGCTATTCAAGATTTGGTCAATGGGCTGAACGCCATTGCCGGCGGCGGTACATACGCCTTCATTGACCCCGGTGTGGCTACCATCGGCAGCGACCAGATTGCGGTAGGCATGTTGTACAAACCGGGCAGCGTTACCCCAACCGGGACGGCCGCTATTCTGGATGATTCTGTAGACCCCACTTTCAACGAAGCCAAGAATCGTCCCGTTCTGGCGCAAACATTTAGTGACAACACATTCGGTGAACAGCTAACCGTAGCCGTCAATCATCTAAAATCGAAAGGGTCTGCCTGCGATGCGATTGGCGACCCGGATGCAGGCGATGGACAGGGAAACTGCAACCTGACGCGCATGGCCGCCGCCAATGCCGAAGTCAACTGGCTGAATACAGACCCCACCAGCAGCGGCGATCCCGATTTTATGCTCATCGGCGACATGAATGCGTATGCTCTGGAAGATCCCATTGCCGCCTTTGAAAGCAGCAGCTATATTAACCTGTTAACCGCTTTCGGCTCCACACACTCATACGCCTTCCGGGGGCAGTTTGGTCATCTGGATCATGCCCTGGCAACCGCTTCCTTAACTGCCCAGGTAACAAACGCCACCGTCTGGCACATCAACGCCGATGAACCGCCAGCCTTTGACTATAATGACTATAACCAGCCTGCTTTGTATGCGGCCGATACTTACCGCGCATCAGATCATGATCCAGTTTTGATCGGTATAGATTTCCAGCAGCAAGCTGATTTTAGTGACCTGGCGCTTGGTTATGGGGTTGCCTGGCATACGGGCAATGGCGCCGTGCGCCTGGGATCAAATTGGGATGCCGACAGTGGGTTTAGCAATGGATCGGACAACAGCAGCGACGATGGTATGTCTGTGGGTAGTGGCAGCGGCCTTGCCGGGCAATGGCAAAATGGAGCTGCTGGCGGCTCGCTGAATGTGACGATTTCAGGCAGCGGCAATGGTTGTTTGTATGCCTGGATAGATTGGAATGATGATGGCGTTTTTACCGCCACCGGCGAGGAATACATCATCCAGGCGCAAACGGCCGGGACAGGCAACTATACATTTGATGTACCCGCAGGTACATTTCAAACGCCGCCCGGCACACCAGCGCCGGATCAATATTACGCTTTGCGAGTACGCCTGTACGCCGCTTGTTCATCTGGCCCGACGGGGCCAGGGGCAGGAGGCGAGGTTGAGGATTATGTGATTGGCTTTACACCAACGGCCGTTACCCTCCACACGCTCGCTACACAAACAAATAAGCAGATGAATGGCTGGCCTATCGTTCTTACCATCCTAGTGGCATTATTATTGGGAGCTGTACTGTTAATGTGGCGTGTGAAGTACCGCTAACATTTGGGAATGGATGACTCCATTGCTGGCAACCAACGCGACTTGGGGAGCGATGAGGGCAGGACGGCCGTGCATATCTGTCACCGTTCCACCCGCTTCTTGCACCAGTAAGATACCAGCGGCGACATCATAGTTGTTGAGCTTAAACTCCCAATAGCCATCCAACCGCCCGGCAGCCACGTAAGCCATATCCAACGCGGCCGACCCGGCCCGACGCATCCCATGAACCTGCCGCAAAAAACGGCCGAATTCATTTATATTATTTTGCTCGCTCATGTGCCGGTCATACGGAAAGCCGGTCGCCACTAAACTGCGAATAAGTGTGTCGGTTTGGGTGATGCGCAGGGGATGGGTTGTGTTGTTGGTTATGAGGAATGCGCCCTGGTTGGTTACGGCCGTAAAACATTCATCCCGCATAGGATCATAAATCACACCCACCAAAGGTTTAACGCCCGCATACAAGGCCATTGAAACACAAAAGACCGGGAAGTTGTGGGCAAAATTGGTTGTGCCGTCCAAGGGATCAATGTACCAGGTGTATTCACGGCCGCTGTTTTGCGCCCCACCCTCTTCTCCCACCAACGTATGATCGGGGAAAGCAGATTGAAGGCGACGGCTGATTAGTTCTTCGGCCGCCTGGTCAAACTGAGTCACCCAATCGAGGGCGCTGCTTTTTTCCACGATCTCTTTTTCCTGCGAAAACCCATCCCGCAGCAGCGCTCCGGCTTCTTTGGCAATGGTTACGGCCGTTGTCTGCACTTCTCTTAAATTCATCAAATAAATCTCCTCTGTGAGCCTGCCCAGCCTGTCGCCATACGGTTACCGGGCCGGGCAGGCTTGTTTTGTATTCGGCCGTTCTGCCAACTGGCAGCGGTGGCCGGGAACGAACCGCTATCGTCTTCTCTTTGCAGACAGATGTCCACAGACATCTGTCCAAGACACCGGCCAATCATCCGTAAACGAGAGGCTGTTTCCGGTCTTTTAACTTGAGACGTGGCGCAACACCGAAATCCGTTGTTGTTGTTCCTGTTCCTGGGATTGTTCCTGTTGCGGGCCGCGCAGCGCGGGTCGGTTCGTCCCCACAGAACGGTAAGTTTACCGTCTTCTGTATGCAGGGCTACTTCACAATTCACAATTCATTATTCACAATTCATTATTCTTTTCTAGCTTTGGCTGGCAGCTTTTTTCCAGCCACCCAACAGCCGCCCCACTTCACTGGTGAGACGAGCGGCGTGTTCAAACTGCTTGATGGACAGCAGTTTTAGATCGCGGCTCAGGCGCAGGTACGTTCTCAATCGGATCAACCCTTTGTCTGCCTG
>JAAEOP010000051.1 GCA_024223125.1 Chloroflexota bacterium | reverse complement strand
CAATGATCCTGCCAGCGCTGAACGGGGTGCGGCCGTCGCTTTAGGTCTGGATTATTACGTGGATGGCTTGGAATCTGGTGACCTGGTTGTGGCTATTCTCAAGGGTGAATTGGACATCCCTGCGGCAATCATTGAGTCCCAGGATGCGGGCAGCCTGGCCTTGAATTTAAGCGCGGCCGCCGAGCAGGGTCTGGAAATACCGCAAGAGTTTATTGATCAAGCGGCTACAATTTTTGAGTAAACCCTGGTTGTATTAAGGATATAATCGGTAATCAGTGGTCAGTAATCGGTAATCAGAATGCAGCACCCGATCACCAATCACTGATTACCGTTCAGAATAATACGCCACAACATCCCTGGCTATCTGCAAAACACACTCTCTTAGTTCTGCTGGGGTTATCACATCCACAGAATCGCTCATTCCTGGCACAAACATGCGGACTTCGTCTGGGCGTTCAAAGGTGTATGTCAACGTGTGCCAGCCGTCAGCATCAGGTTTTGCCTCTTCCACTTGTGTCTGAACCTGCTCGCCCAAAATATAAGACAGAGCCGGCAATAGTACCAGTGGCGCAGGAAATCGGCCGTACACCTTCACAAGTCGCCCTTAACTGGATGCGGCAGCAGCCCGGCGTCATCATTCCCATCGTAGGCGCACGCAAACTGAGTCAACTAGAAGACAATCTGGGCGCACTCGACTTCATCCTCACTGATGAGCAAATCGCCCGATTGAACGGTATCAGCCAGTTTGAACTCGGTTTTCCACACGAATTTCTGTCTTCCGACGGCGTACGCGATGTCGTTTTTGGTGATGCCTATTCGCAAATTGATAATCATCGGTAACCATATCAGTACCTGTCTCAAACCTGAGCTGACACATGTGATCTAACTTTTCTTAGCCCATCATTCCTATCCACATTTACCTGTATTCTCTGCTATAGTGTAATCATCTTTTGGAGGTAGCCACTAATAACCAGGATAACTATGGACGGACGCTATTTACGGTATCAAATTGAATGCATAGCGTAACAAAGGGGGGATTACCCTCCTTTATTGGTTGATTACAATGATAGAAATGACAGAAATAAGCAGCATATTTGCTAGCAGTGGATTGGATTTTTTGATGTCTGACAAACAACCAACGAGTGAATTAACCTCTCTACGAAATCGCTTGAAAGAACTTCAGGCCTGGCCAGCAGCAGGGGATGACATATTGAATCTGATGCCTGAGTTTAGCAGCCATTCCCCACCCGTTACTGAATCTGATAATGAATGGCTGCCTTTGGTTGTAACAGATTCCCTTAAAGGTATAGACATTGGGTTTCAATATCCAGCCTTTTTCCAAAAACTGCTTATGAATCCACGACTGCGGCGGCAGTTCTTAAAGGCGTTAGATCAGGCACTTAACAGGCAAACATAACCAATTTAGGCCAATTCCAGAAAATAACGATCCCGAATTGATGCCATTTCGGGAATTGGCTGGAGGCTTTTTCAAAACGGGTAGGATCATTTAGTTTTTGAAAAAGCCTTAGCCAAAACTGAAAACTGCACACTGATTACTGAAAATCGACACTAGATAACGCCCAGTTCTTTACCGACACGCTCGAATGTTTCCAGCGCTTCTTCCAGATCAGATTGGTTGTGAGCGGCCGAATTCATAACCCGAATGCGAGCTTTGCCCTGGGGTACGGTGGGATAGCCAATAGCCATAGCAAAAACGCCTTCTGCAAACAAGCGACGGCTGAACTGTTGGGCTAAGGGCGCTTCACCCAACATGACGGGCACGATGGGCGTCTGGCTGTGACCGGTGTTAAAGCCCATTGCCTTCATACCGTTTTTGAAGATTTCTGCATTTTGCCACAGCCGGTCTACCAGTACGGTAGATTCTTGCAGCAGATTGACGGCGGCGATACAAGCGGCCGTATCGGGTACAGTCATGGCACTGGAGAAGAGAAACGGCCGTCCTCGCTGCCGCAACCATTCGATGATGATTTGTTTGCCAGCTACTAAACCGCCCATGACGCCAAACGCTTTGCTCAGGGTTCCGACTTCAATATCTACACGGCCGTGCAGCCCAAAGTGGTCTACAATGCCTCGCCCGCCTTGCCCCAAAACACCTTCCCCGTGAGCATCATCCACCATCAGCATAATGCCGTTTTCTTCAGCGACATCACAAATCTCATCCAGCGGGGCAATATCCCCATCCATACTAAAAACGCCATCGGTGATAATGAGGCGACGGCCGTATTCCGTTGTCTCAGCAACCTTGCGGCGTAGATCAGCCACGTCGTTGTGAGCATAACGCACAACTTGTGCCCGGCTCAGGCGAACGCCGTCAATGATGCTGGCGTGGTTTAATTCATCGGAAAAGATGACATCGCCGCGGCCGACCAGGGCAGGAATGGCAGCTAAATTGGCTGTAAATCCGCTTTGGAATGTAATGCAAGCCTCGGCTCGCTTAAATTCGGCCAGACGTTCCTCAAGCTGGATATGGAGGGACATTGTGCCGGCGATGGTTCTAACCGCGCCGGGACCTACCCCGTATTTGTCAATCGCTTCTTGGGCGGCCGCACGTATTTGGGGATGGTTGGCCAGGCCGAGGTAGTTGTTGGCGCAGAAGTTGAGTAGGGTACGGCCGTCAATCAGCACCCGCGCATCCATCGGCGAATCAATTGTGCGAATAGTGTTGTAAAGACCAGCCTTTTTAAGACCGGCAATTTCGTCTTCAATCCAGGTAGTCGTATTTGTACTCATGTGGGTCTCCTTGTATCTAAATAATCATCTCTCGATTGTCATACCCGCGAAGGCAGGAATGACCTTTACATATTTGTGGGAAAATCAAAAAATTCTACTGTCAGGTTAAACTTTTCGGCCAGATGTTGGCCTAGCGCTTTAACACCGACGGTTTCGGTGGCGTAATGACCGGCAAAAATAACATTCAAACCATAGTCGGCGGCCGCCCAATAATTTTGATGGGATGTTTCTCCGGTGAGGAATGTATCTGCGCCTAAGGCTTTGGCTTCGGCCACTTTGTCTGCACCAAACCCGGAAACGATAGCCAACTTTTTAACAGTTTCAGGGCCGTGTGCCAGTACTGTTGGCTGCACGGCCAGTTTATGTTCAACTTGACTGATTAGATCGTCAAGAGAAGGTTCGGCGGCGATAGGACCGATGACACCGATGGGAGTTCCGGTGGGGGCACACCACCATTCAGCAATGTCTACGCCGAACATGCGGGCCAGCACAGCATTGTTGCCCACCTGAGGATGGGCGTCTAAGGGTAAATGAGCGGCATACAAATTCAGGCCATGCTGCATTATCAACCGTACTCGTTCCCCCAGCGGGCCGGTAATACGTTCTACGGAATGCCATAAAATGCCATGATGTACCAGGAGCATGTCGGCTTGCCAGGTGACGGCCGTTTCAATAATTTGGGGCGAGACATCTACCGCCAGGGCGATACGGTTAATGTCGTCATTAGCTGTTTCTACTTGCAAACCCTGAGGACCATAATCATCAATCTCATTGATGTGCAGATAATCGTCAAGGTAGGAAACTAAATCGAAACATTTCATTTTTTAATCCTGTTTAAGAAGTTTTTACCATTTTTTAACTGCGGCCGCTGTACAGATGATTGACGATGTTTGGCTTGGTATGTATACTGCTGGCGTCATGAGCAAAAATGGCCTACTGTACGAGCCAGTGCTCACTTTGAATGTGAACTTTGAACCTTTGCACGTTTGCAATACGAAACGGGCATTGATGCTCGTACTCACCGGAAAAGCAGAAACCATCCTAAATGGCCGTGGTGTCATCCACAGCAGCACTGCTGAGTTTGAAATCCCCTCGGTCATTAGACTTGGGTATATGATTAAACGACCCCGGCCGCGTATTCCTCTTTCTAAACGAGAAATTTTGCGGCGTGATAATTACACCTGTCAATATTGCGGCCGCAAAACGCATGCACTTACACTGGATCATGTGATGCCGCGTCATCAAGGCGGCCGACATTCCTGGGAAAATTTGGTGGCTGCTTGTGCTGGTTGTAATCGCCGCAAGGGTGGGGATACCCCTGATAAGGCAAATATGCCCTTGCTACGCCCACCAAGAGAACCAAAACCATCAGCAGCTTACCGATTCGGCCGTCACCTGGAGAATCGTGAAGAGTGGGCGCCGTTTATAGAGGGCTGGTAAACGGCCGTTTACCCTGCACGCTTCCGAGAATTTTCTTTAGCCAAAGCCACAATTTGCTCAAATCCCACATCTACTAATTGAGAGACCTCGGCGACCATATCTTCGTAAGCGCTGCGTGGTCCGCCATAAGGGTCGGAAATACTGTATCGTTTACCAACCATCTCACTTAATGTGTAGATTTTTGTCCGGTAGGTTGAAAACTCAATTTGTAAGGCTTCTACATGCCCCTCTGCCATGCACAGCACAAGATCAGATTCACGGAGCAAAGATTCATCAATCATCTGTGCCCGGTGATTGTAGATGTCAATGTTGCGTTCAGCCATTAGTTCAATGCTGTATTGAGACGCACTTCTGGAAAGCGTCGCCCAGGTTCCAGATGATTTGACAACCCAATCGTCGTAACCTTGTTCTTGCAAGCGCTGCTTGAGCAAGGCTGCCACAACAGGAGAGCGACAAACATTAGCTGTACATACAAGTAGGATTTGGGGCATATAGTTTTTTGTTGCCAGAAATCAATAAGTTAGCCTAACTCAGGTTGAAGTAACCCGTAATGGTCATTGTGTCGTTTGTACAACACATTGATAGCGTCATCATCGGCATTGTAAAAAACGAAAAAGTCGTGCCCCAGCAGTTCCATCTGATCAATGGCTTCCTCTGAGGACATGGGGCGAATTGAAAAGCGTTTGATGCGAACAATTTTTAGCTCAGTGCCATCTTCTTCTAAATCTTCCTCTTCAAATGGTAATGGTTCGCCAATAAATTCATCGGTTGGGGTTCCCTGACGCCAACGGCGGCGTTGTTTACCCCGATACCGGCTAATCTGACGATAAAGTTTGTCTACGACAGAATCAATGGCGGCAAACATATCATTGCTGCGTTCTTCTGCCCGTAGAATCGTTCCTTTGTTATCTCGAATGGTAATTTGGGCTACTTGCCGTTCAACTGCGCTGCGCGTACTTTCTGTAGACAGATCAACCTGTACCGCGGATAAATTGGGCATATAACGATCCAGACGGCTAATTTTCTTTTCTATATAGTTGTGCAGTCTTTGTGTAACCTCTGTATTACGGCCGTGAATTGTAAGTTCCATTTTTTATCTCCCTTTGAATAAGTTTAATTTGAGTTGCAGCTACATCGCTCGCGCCACACAATAACCAGAAACAGTTTGAGCACCTGCAGTTAATAAGGCTCTGGCTGCTGAGGTCATTGTTGCGCCAGTCGTACACACATCATCAATGAGTAAAATATGCTTCCCCCCAATATTATTACTATTGTCAGTGACATCAAATGCTTTTTCAACATTAGTCAATCGTTCAGCCGCATTAAGCCCTACTTGTGGAATAGTATTCCGGTTACGTTTTAAGATATTGGCATCATATTTCAGGTTCAAATGCGTACTAAATTGTTTCGCCAATAGGTCAGACTGATTGTACCCTCTTTTTCTTTTTCGGTCAGGATGAAGGGGAATGGGAGTCACTAAATCGACGGGCATGTGCCAATTAGACCAGGCTTCTACCATAAGGTTGGCTAAGGGGTCGGCCAGACCAAACAAACCTTCATATTTCATCTTATGAATTACTTTGGTGACGGGTTCGGTGAATAAGACAGCAGCGCGTATTTGTTTCAGGGGCAACGGCCGTGTCTGGCAAATAACACACCGTTCAGTAGGATGAGGGACGATACGGCCGCAACAAAAACATACCGGTTCCACGATCCAGTTCAATTGGGCATGACAGTCAGAACACAGCATACTGCCTGCTTTTTTACAATTTGCACAAACAGGGGGGAAAACCGTATTGAGAACCGAAGCAACTAACTGTTTAAAAAGCTTAATACGAAGAACTAACCGGTGACGCCTTGTAAGGCTTGGTTTCGCAGTATCTGGAATAGCGCTGGTCCCAACAAAACGATAAAAATTGAAGGGAAGATCAAAAACACCATGGGGAACATCATCTTAACGGGGGCTTGTTGTGCTTTTTCTTCTGCTCGTTGGCGACGACGTACCCGCATTTGCTCAGATTGAATGCGTAACACTTTACCAATGCCCACACCCAACTGATCTGCTTGAATAACGGCCGCAATAAAGCTAGTAACGTCCGGTACATCTGTGCGGTCTGCCATATCACGCAGTGCCTGCCTTCGAGATTTCCCCAATTGCATTTCATGGATAACCCGACCAAACTCATTTGCCAATGGATCATCCCATTTCTCATCTACCTTTTGCATAGCGGCATTAAAAACAAGCCCTGCATCTACACAGATTGTCATGAGATCTAAAGCATCTGGCAATTTCTTGATAACTGCATCTTTGCGGCGGTCTGCTTTAGACTTAAGATACATCCACGGCAAAATCCACCCCAATCCGCAGGCGCCGACAGTGTACAGCAGGCGTTTGTTAATAGCAGCGTTGCTAGTACGGGACATCATCAAAAAAATGAGCGCACCCATAAAAATAGTAAAACCAATACGTATAGCCATAAATTCGGCAGCCCGCATATTACGTGGATTCCCGGCCAATTCCAACATACGTGTTGTACTTTCCAACGTTTTCTGCGGTGTATAGCGGGTTAGAAATTCACTCATTTTACGCAAGATGGGTACAAATATACGATCCGTTATTGGCATTGATAATTCAATCTCTTCAATCGAGGCGAGTTCTTCACGAGCAGCGAATTCATCAATGCGCGTCAGTAACGGATCATCTTCTGCACGCCGCAGTAAAATGACACTGAATACGATAATTAAAATAGCGATTACGGCCAATACAAGCATAAATGATGGTGTCATAAGGTTAACCTTCCACAATTATAGACAGATTGTGTATAAGTCTATCTATCTAAACCTCAATATCTACAATTTTCTTGATGGCAAATGCCCCAGATGCAATCATAATGCCGCCTAAACCAATCATCAAATAGCCACAGGGAATAACCTCTGGAAAAACCCATGGCGCTTCCTTTACCCATAATTCAGATACATAGCCAGGATTGATAAGATATAGCATAAATCCTAGCGCTACTGGTAATAAACTGATGATAATCCCTGAAATACGTCCTTGTGCTGTCATAGTGCGTATTTCACCTTTAATCCGAACTCGTTCCCGAATGGTGAAGCTAATATTATCCAGAACTTCGGCCAGATTACCGCCGACTTCACGCTGAATGTTTACGGCCGTGATGACTAAATCTAAATCTTCGCTGGGGACACGATGATACATATTGTCAAGCGATTGCTCTACACTTAACCCTAATCGAACCTCCTGTACAACACGTTCAAACTCAACTGAAACAGGTGGCGGTAACTCTGTGGCAATGGCTTCCATTCCTTGCAATACACTATACCCAGAACGTAACGCATTTACCCACAAATTAAGCGTATCACTCAACTGTCCATCAAAGGTATTCATTCGTTTAGAAGCAGAAAAACTAACATAAAAAGGAGGTATACGAGAACCAACGATAAAGCCAATTACCGCAATAATCACGGAATTCTGTTGTGGTAAAAAGTAACCAAGCGCTGCTCCTCCAAGCGCACAAATGACTATAATCATCATGTATTCACTAACGCGAAGTTTTACATCTGCTTTGGAAATACGTTGACGGGTGGGTTCAAAAAAGTTTTTACTAGAAAGCGCCTTGTCAAGCCGGTCGGCTACATCTGGTCCGACAGCGCCATCGTCTATCTCATCTGGAATTTCCACAACAGTGGTCGTGCTCACAAACTCCTCTAGGCGATCATCAACATCACCACCCTCGCTACCGCCAAGAACCAAAGCCAACCCGGCGCCCAGCATAAGCAGCACTGCTACCAAAACCATTATTATTATTAAGGGGGACATACGAGCCTCCTAAAACCAGATGCTAGACAAAATCTAGCGACGTCGTGAGCCAATTCCAAAAATTGACGGTGGGAGCAAAATACCCGATTCTTGAATTTTCCACATAAATTTTGGTCGTAAACCAGTTGGCCGCAGCCGGCCAATTACTTTGCCATCTTCAATATTTGTTTGTTCAAAGCGGAAGATTTCAGACATGGTGATAATATCACCTTCCATACCCTGAATTTCACTGATTGAGGTGACTTTTCGTGTCCCATCACGCATACGGTCCTGATGCACAATCAGATGAATAGCCGATGCAATTTGCTCACGAATAGCTCGGTGAGGCAATTCCATACCAGCCATAAGCACCATCGTTTCTAAACGAGACAGCATATCACGAGGGCCATTGGCATGACCGGTGGCCAAACTACCATCATGACCAGTATTCATAGCCTGGAGCATGTCCAACGCCTCACCACCGCGAACCTCACCAACGATAATTCTGTCGGGCCGCATACGAAGAGAGTTAACCACCAAATCTTGAATGGACACTTCTCCGCGGCCTTCAACATTCGCGCTGCGGGACTCCAATGTAACCACATGATCCTGACGCAATTGCAGTTCGGCCGCATTTTCAATGGTTACAATCCGTTCATCGTCAGGAATAAAGCCTGACAAAATATTTAATAATGTGGTTTTTCCTGAACCAGTACCACCGGAAATCATAACATTGAGTTTGGAAATAACACAAGCCTTCAAAAACTCTACCGCTTCAGGGGTAATACTGCCGAATTCAATTAAATTTTCAATGGTAAAAGGGATTTTGGAAAAGATACGAATGGTGAGCGTTGCACCGTTTAAAGAAATAGGTGGTACAACAGCATTTACACGAGAACCATCTGGTAGACGAGCATCCACCATCGGCGAGCCTTCATCAATACGCCGACCGAGTGGGGCCACAATACGATCAATGATACGCAGCAGATGTTCATTATCTTCAAAAGATACATTAACCCGTTGAATCCGGCCCCCTTTTTCTATAAATACATTCTTGGGGCCGTTTACCATAATTTCTGTAACGCCGTCTGTATGGAGAAATTGTTCTAGCGGACCAAACCCCAATATTTCAGCCACAATTGCTTCAAAGAGCCGCCGTTTTTCATTTCGGGTGAGTACAATGCTTTCTTCAGATAGCATAGATTCAAACATCTCTTGAATTGTTACCTGTACTTCGGCCGTTTGTGTAATATCCATGCTTGGGTCTAATTCGGCGATTAGTTTTTGCTGAATACGGTTTTTTAAATCCACGTAGGCATCACGCGATCCAACTGCAGGAGAAGCTCGCTTTACTCGAAGTTCCTGTAATTTGGATGGCTCTGAATGTGCTGTAGTGTCTTGATTCCGTTCAATTCGTTTTAGTAGTGACACGATTAACCTCCAGCCTGTTTTCCAAATATGCGCCCAAATATCCCCTTTGAGGGTTTTTGAGTGTCTTCCTTTACAACCTGACTACTAGCAGGTTTCTTAGCAATCAAATCCCGCCTGACATAATCTGCCAACTTTACTAGCGCCACACTGACTGGATTTTTTTGACTGGCTCCCATAACGATGGGGATGCCTCTATTGGCTGCGGTATCTGCCAATGATTCAGCGCTGGGAATGGTACCCACAATAGTACGTTTAAGTGTGTCGCCAATGTTCTTAACAGCGATCCCTTTTTTTTCGGAAACACGGTTCACCACTAACCAAACCTTTTTTGTATCATATTCCAGACTTTCTGTTAGATCGAAGAAGCGGCTTACGTTTTTTAGACTAGGCAAGCTTTGCTGTGTAACCAGAATGATTCGATCTGCTATGTCGAGCATGCTCAATGTTTTTTCGCTAAGAAACGATGGTGTATCTACGATGACAAAATCATAGGATTGTCGTAAAGTTTCTAAAAGATTCTTAATATTTTCATCAGTTACAATATCAGCCATTTCTGGACGTGGAGGCGCCAAGAGAACATTTAAGTTGCTGCGATGAACCTGCACAACGCTGCTGATAAGGTCGCCATCAACCTCACCACGCTCAGAAATATCTGCAATGCTTGTTAATCCCTTCAAGTCTAACATGACAGCCACATCACCAAATTGCAAACTTCCATCTACAAGAATCGTTTTGTGACCGCGTCTGGCTAAGGTAACGGCCATATTGATGGCAATTGTAGTACAGCCACTACCCCCTTTGGGACTGAAAACGGTGATAATATTACCCTCTGGTAATGAGGCTTCATCAGCTAACGATGTGTCTCCCAGTGATCCTTGAGACCGTGCCTGAGCAACATGGATGGTCGGTCTTTTATCGTGGACACGACGTATAGCCGCAACCAGCTCATCCCCACCGAAGGGTTTTGTTAAGAAATCTCGGGCGCCAGCCATCATGGCCCGTCGTAAATAGTTGGGGTCACTTTGTACAGACATGATGATGACCTGTACTGAGGGAATAAGTTCTGTAATCTGTTGGCTGGCCCCGATACCATCAATGCCCGGCATATTAATATCCATAAGGATTATGTCGGGTTGGAACTGTTTGGCCATTTCAACTGCTTCTTCACCAGTTCCGGCCTGACCAATTACTTCTATGTCTGGTTCAAATTGCAATAATTTACGGACATTTTCACGGGTTTCTGGAAGATCATCAACAATGAGTACTCGGATATTATCTGACATTCTGCATCCAAATTGAATTATCTTTTTATTATAGGTGGGCTAAATAAGATTGCTTCCATTTAAGGTGGATATAAGTCTTGCTAGATATAACATAATATTATTTAATTGCTAAATCCATCATACTATGTTCCTAAACAATGTCAATAGAGGAGAAATTGGGGTAGAGGATGATACTAATAAATCATTTCTGCTTCTACCGGTATGGTAAATTCAACTCGGGTTCCTTGCCCTAAGTTGCTTTGTATTGTTAGTTGGCCGCCAAGCATTTCTGTCCGTTCACGCAAGCTGGATAAACCAATTGTTCTGCTGTTGCCATTAAAGGCTTCATCGGCATTGAATCCGCTGCCATTATCTTCTACCACGGCCGTTACTTGTTCTGGTGCTAAATCCAAAGAAACTTGAATTTGTGTAGCCTGAGCATGAGTTAACGCATTGGTCAATAGTTCCTGAACATTACGAAAAATCGTGACTTCAATGTGACTTTCCAATCGTCTTTCTACACCTGTAATCGTAATAGGAACCGGAATGCCATTTTTCTCTTGAAAGGATTCTGCATACCGTCTAAGTGTAGGTACAACACCGAGATCATCTAACATCATCGGCCGTAAATCAAAGATAAAATCCTTCACATTATTAAACGTTGTACCGGCCGAATTTTTAAGCGCATTCAGTTCACTGCGCGCTCTTTCAGGATTCACATCAAAAAAGCGTTGGCAAATTTCAGCTTGGAGAATGAAATTGCTAATCGAAGAAGCCACACTGTCATGCATTTTGCGGACAATGCCTTGCCTTACAGCTTCTTCAGTTTGAATAACACGAATAACATTGGGTTGTTCTATCGTCGACTTTGTGCTGCTAATGGCAGGCAGAAAACCATATCCGGCCATTTCAATTAATCGCCTTTGGAATTCCGCCAGACGTTCCAAATTTCGTTGATCGCTTTGCAGCTTTTCCAGCTGGCCGCGCATCGTATAAAGTCGTTGCTGGACATCATTTAAGGCTTCAAAGGCTTCTTTAATATCTTCACGAGGCAGGGTATCGAAATTGGTTTCCAATTGTCTGATATAACTGGTTCGTTGAGCGTTTCGTTGGGCTAATTTTTCAACTTCGGCCGCACTTTGTTTAATGAGAATGTCTATCTCTTTCAGATCCCGTTGCGTTTGTTCATAATCTTTTTGAGCTTCTTCCACAAAGGCCTGAAAGGAAACATCTTCACCGAGTGATGATTGTTCTACCATGAGTTGAGTATACTCCTCTCCCTAATATTATTTAGAATGGATCTTCTAAGCGAACCCAGCCGTGCCGCAGTGCATAAACGGCCGCTTGTGTACGATCATCCACATGCAACTTTCGCAAGATAGCCGTCATATGATTTTTAACTGTTTGATGGCTGATACCCAATTTATAGGCAATTTCTTTGTTGCTTAACCCCCTTGTTACATGCTCCAGAATTTCCATTTCACGAGGAGATAAGGGTATAAACAATTCATCAACATCACTAACCAAAGGGCCAGCAAAGCGGCCGATCTTTTGTTCTATCCAGCTCATCAGTTCCTCATAAGTCATTGTTTTTTCATCCACATAATATTTGTCATCGCGGACACTGTAGATGATTTTGATGAGGGCTTCGGGGGTAATATCTTTGGGACAATAGGCAGAAGCTCCGGCACGCAAAGCATGAAAAACCTGTTCGACATCATCATACCCTGTAATCATAATGACTTTCACATCTGACAGTTGGGCTTTGATTTTTCTGGTGACTTGAAGGCCATTAATTGTAGGTAAATTAATGTCCATAAGGATGACATCGGGATTGACGGCGAAAGCTTTTTCGATAGCAACTTCTCCATCGGCCGCTTCGCCAACAACTTGTAAATCGGGGTCTGTTTCTAGTACATCTCTTAATCCTTGACGAAATAAAGGGTGATCATCAACAATGAGTAAATTTATTTGCTCAGACACGGTGCCTACCTCTTTTTTGTATGCGTCATGTTATGGGTGTTTTTACTGATTTGAATTATGTGTGTTGATGTTTGCCTGAATGTATGTTTACATATAATGGGAACTAAAGCAGTATACCATGAAGGCGCGGCCGTTGGCAACAGAGTTTTTAGAGTCCACGATTTATCCGACGTATAGCATTAGCATATCCAACCCAACCTGCGAAGGCGAAAAACAAAAGAAAATAGGGAATGCCCAAATTTCTTGGTACTACATCGGAAAACCCGAGTAATATTGTCAACAATAGTGAGCAAATGAGAGCTACACTCAGGAAAACATTTTGTTGAACCTTCATTTCTTCTATACGGTCAATGGCTAACTTTCGCACCGAATAAGCAAACCCAATCTCATTCCTTAACAATGCGTTCAAATACTGCCGGTATTGGTAATTGGAAGTTTGCTTGAGCAGGTTTTGGTAGAGGTGTACGGCCGTATCTCTATCCATCTCATCCCCGCTTATTTGCCAACAATAAAAGTGAATTTCGGCCTGATATTTCTCGTGAGGAAAATCAAGGATCATTTGATGCAGGCTGTTTACGGCCGTGTCCCGTTCCCCCAGCGCATCATGCAGACACACCTGCAAAAGACAGCCCTTAAACATCACATGTTCATCCTTGACAGGTTGCGCAAGCCACACCGCTATTGCAACCCATATTCGTATTGTTGACGAGCCGCTTCAAATTCACCTTGTTTGGAATGTACCGTGCCTATCCAGCTCGTGCTGATAGCTATGCCTCGTTTATGATCTATTTGTTGGCAAAGAGTTAATGTTTCCTCGAAATAGGCGGCTACTCGTTGATACAACCCCTTGTCTATATAGAAATAGGGCGTTGACATTGGCTCAACCCATCTCATTTATGGTAGCGTCTCTGGCTTAACCGGCAGTGGCGACCATCAAATATTCGATGCTGGCAATCCTGAGACATATGACAACTTTGGCTTTGCGGTAACGGCCGCTGACTTTAATGGGGATGGGTACGCCGACCTGGCTGTGGGGGCGCACAGGGATGATTTGGCAGAAAATGATGCTGGCTCCTTGTTTGTCTTCCACAGCGACGACAGCAGGGTTCTGCAAGCAAATTCTCAAAACTACTATCAAGGACACAATGGGTTATCCGGCGCGCTGGAACAATCCGACTATTTTGGCAGCGCCCTGCTATACCGCGTCGGCATTGACGGTGTGCGCGAATTATACAGCGTTCCATTGTTATCTGTGGGCACGCCCGCCCCCGTTAAGTTAAATGATGATTTAGCGTTAGGGGAATCTGTGGGATCCTACGATGTGAGTATGGATAACGGCCGTGTGTTGTACAAGTCCCCCATAGGTCCAGGCCAACAGGGTTTGTTTAGCGTCCCTTTGTCCGGGGGCATTGTGCAACAAGTAAATGGGCCGCTTGTAGCCGGCGGCAACGATTCCTTCATCCTCCCCGCCGTCAGAGGCAGCTAAACTCTTTCCATCCTCATCACAGACGATGCTCTGGATGAAGCGGATGAAACCATCATCATTAGCCTCAGCGCACCCGATAATGCTGTTATTGGCGAGAATGATACCGTCACTGTGACCATTACCGATGATGATGATGATGGCGGCGGCGGTGGGGATGAGTACACGATTTATTTGCCTATGGCAATGCGATAGTTGAGTGAAATTGACCCAATCTAGCGTACTCTCTGAACGGTTACAATGGATGTGTAGGGCGATTTTCCAAATCGCTGGCGAATTGCAAATTCGCCCTACAACATATTCCTCAAATGATGTTTGACAAAGTATTCGGGCTAATCACGCCAGATGATCGGGAAGAACAGATGCCAGGGTTCAGCCACGTCCACATATAACGGCTCGGAAACAATATTTTGTGGCTGGTTGAATGTACGGCCGTCAATAACGCCAACAACAGTGTGCGGATTCGACCCGATATTGAACCCCGCTGGAGCTGTTACGGTTATGGTTTTGCTTAGCCCTGCCGCCAGGGAGGAGACGGCCGTATACCCAGCGCTGCCGCTAATCGGTATCGTATTTGTCAGGTCAACCGTCGCATCCAGGAATAGGTTTACAAAAAACTGCGTAGCCACATCTGCCTGCCCCTGGTTGGAGATGGTGAGATTGAACTGTACTTCCTGACCGGGATAAACTGGCAGCGATGTGACCATTTGTGGCGGGCCTACAAAAACAACATCGGCCGT
>JAAEOP010000050.1 GCA_024223125.1 Chloroflexota bacterium | reverse complement strand
CGTCCCGTTTGTCGGGGCAGTTGGTATTGCAGCAGCAATTCCTCCACTAACCAATCGTCCAATGGCTCTTGCTGCTGCGCCCAGGAGGAGAGGTTGACCACCACTGGTGTTGGTTGGGTGGGATCAGCGGCGGCCGTGTCCAACAAATGTTCGGCCAGTTGCAGCAGGGTTATTGTCTTACCGCTGCCCGGTTCGCCTAAAATGAGCAGGCTGCCAAATTCGGCAAACAGGTCGGGGATCGGTTTTTCTAACGGCCGTGCGGCCTGCCCTGGCACATAACTCACCTTGCGCGTCAATGTTTGCGGCTGGTAGGTCAGTTTCAATTCCAACGCAATCTCATCCGTCACCGTTTGCTTGAGAAAACCATCAATCCAGGTAGCGCGGACATTGCGCCGCAGCCCATATTGTTGTTCCAGTTGGTTGGGGAGGGGCCAGTTGATGTGCGGCCGTTCTTGCTGCAAAGCGGTCATTAAACGCGGCAGTTGTCCTCGCCGCTGCATGTAAGCCACCAGGGAGGCGGTTTTACCCTGGGGCGTATTCCCTTCCAGGTTGTCGTATTGAAGCCCCAACACCAGGCACAAAGCCCGCAGTTCATCCAGGGTAAAGCTGTCCGCAATCTGGCGGCGCAGCGGCGCCAAAGACACTGTTTCATCTTCGGCGACGGCAATGCTTTCCGGCAGAGCTACATTGTCCGCCCGGCTCAACCAGGCCGAAAAAGCAGTCAACAGGGACAGGGCGGCAAAGAAGAGAACGTTTAGCGGCTCCGAGCTGCGTTCCACCAGCCACCATTGCACCAGGGTGACAAAAATGGCAGCATCGGCTAACACAATCAGAATGAAGGTCAAAAATTGGAGTCGCTGACGGCCGGTTTGGCTAACCTGTAATTTCAT
>JAAEOP010000049.1 GCA_024223125.1 Chloroflexota bacterium | reverse complement strand
GGTTGTCAATTCGGTCTTTTCCCGTAATTCAGCTACTACGGAAGGCAGCGACATACATTACCAACATACTCGGCCACTGGATATCATCCACGGTACCTTTGTCGATTTTGCAGGCACCAATCAGCGGTCGATCGTCATTTATACGGCCACAGTGGAGATCACCAATACCATTGTGTCTAGCTACCTGATCGGCATCCATAACCAATCCGGGGTGGTGACATTAACTAATAATCTCTATTTTAACAATGTCCGTCACTGGTTTGGGGATTTGGCGAATATTTTCACATCCGGCAACCTCTTCGGCGATCCCACTTTTGTGGATGGGGCTATGGATGATTTTCGTTTGGTAGTGGGGTCGCCTGCCATTGATAGCGGGATAAATGCAGGAATAACAGTAGATATTTTAGGTGTGGCCCGTCCCCAAGATGGTGGTTTTGATCGGGGGGCATATGAAGGACGCTTTACGCCAACGGCCGTTACCCTCACAACTCTTGCAGCTCGTACCACAACGCCTTTCTGGCCTTGGACAACCATTGTCATTCTCTTCATATTCGTCTCATTTATCTGGCGTAAGGTCAACCAATCTAAAACCTCTGCAACTTTTCCGGGAACACTGCGAAAACCTAGCCAGTGAACCCAAAAACGGGCGTATGGTGCAAATATTATGATCGAGGGTAACTACTCGACTGAAAATGATTATTTTTGTTCACCAGACAAAACGGCCGTTTGCCCGACCTGATTTGATTTCAAACTGAAAGTTGAGAGTTGTGATTTCTGTTTACATAACAAACAGAATCAAAGTCAATAAAAGTCAGCCTCCTAAAGTGTATGTTTTGACTATTATGTCAATTCAAATCACAACCCTTAAATTATCATAATCATCAATCATCATCTTACGGATATTCATATCAATCCAGATGTGCTTTTACCGATTCGGCCGCGGCCACAGGAATGCCGGGTACGGAAGCAACCTCCTCCATGGTGGCGCGTCGAATGCCATCTAGCGAGCCAAACTGATCGAGTAGAAGTTTGCGCCGTTTGGGGCCGATGCCGGGAATACTGTCTAAGATGGAAGCTGTTCCCATTTTGGCGCGTCGTTTGCGGTGCCCCTGATTGGCAAAACGGTGTGCTTCATCCCGCACACGCTGTACCAGGAATAATCCTTGTGAACGCCGGTCTAAAAAAACAGGCTGCATTTTGCCGGGGATAAACAACTCCTCTTCTCGTTTTGCCAACCCTGTCAGCGGCACTTCATTTTCCAGTCCAAATTCTTGTAAGACATCTATGGCCATACTCAGCTGACCTTTGCCGCCATCTACGATGAGCAAATCGGGCAGGATGGCCCAGGCAGTATCTTTTTTCTTGCCAATCTCGGCCGGATCATGCAGTTCGCCGACCATTGAATCTTTGTAACGTTGGAAGCGGCGGGTTAAGGTTTCTTTCATAGCCCCAAAATCGTCGTTGGTGACGGTGCGAATGTTGAAACGGCGGTAATCGCTTTTACGGGGCGCGCCTTGTACAAAGACGACCATTGAAGCCACGGTGTTGGTTCCCTGGGTATGGCTGATGTCGTAACATTCGATGCGAGACGGAGGAGAGGGCAGATCGAGCGCTTCTTGCAGTTCAGCCATCGCCTGCACATGCTTAGAGCGGTCAGCTTCCCACTGCTGGCGGATGGTGGTCAGGGTGTCCTGGGCGTTTGTGGCGGCCATCTGCACCAATGCTTTCTTTTTGCCGCGTCGGGGCACGGTAATAGTGACTTTGGTGCTGCGCTTTTGCTTTAACCATTCTTCGATGACCATCGCTTCAGAGACTTCGCTGGGCAGCAGGACTTCTTTGGGAATATGGGTAGCGTCATCGTAGAAGCGGGTCATGAATTCGCTCAGGATTTCTTCGTCGCTTTCTCCTTCGGCCCCATCTAACATAAAATATTCACGGCCGATCAACTTCCCATAACGTATGAAGAAGACCTGTACACAAGCATCCCCTTTTTCGCGGGCAAAGGCAATGACATCCTGGTCGGCGTTGGCAGCCGAGATAACTTTTTGTTTGGCGACGACTTTGGTGACGGCCGTTAACTGATCTCGATATTCGGCCGCTTTTTCAAATTGCAAATCGGCCGCTGCCTGCTGCATCTTCTCCTCAATCCCCTTCACAATATGTTCCGATTTACCATTGAGAAAATCCATCAATTCTTGAATCATGGCCCGGTACTGTTGTTTGTTGACTGCGCCGATGCAAGGCCCATTACACAGCTTAATATCATAATAAAGACAGGCGCGTTCATCACCGCCGGTAATGAGCCGATCACAGGAAAGGAAAGGGAATATTTTACGCAGCATGTCCAGCGTTTGATGCACTGCCCAGACGGAGGTGTAAGGGCCAAAGTAGCGCGAACCATCCCGCACCATACGTCGGGTGACGGTTACTTTGGGGAAATTATCTCGCCAATGGACTTTGATGTAGGGGTAACGTTTGTCATCTTTAAGGCGGATGTTGTATTTGGGTTTGTGTTTTTTGATGAGGGTGTTTTCTAGCAGCAGCGCTTCCAGTTCGCTCTCGGTGGTGATGATTTCCAAATCGGTGATTTCGTGACGCAGACGCTGGGTTTTGATGGAGTCTACATTTTTGTGGAAGTAGGAGCGTACCCGACTGCGTAAATTGATCGCTTTGCCAACGTAGATGATGACGCCATATTTATCCTTGTGCAGGTAGACGCCGGGTTTAGCAGGCAGCTTTTTGAGTATTTTTTGTACGTTTTCAGGAGGTGTGTATGCCATACAAAGATTATAGCCATGTTTTGGCATAGGTAAATCTGCTGTTCAATCACGCCAATTTTGGGTTGCAGTTGATTGGCATCCGTCACTAAAATAGATCAACAGCCCAATGATCCGCTTATTTGTGCAACAGTTTGTATAATGATTTGTAGACTTGTCGGGCTTCGGCGGAGAGGGTAGGCACGGTAAGTAGGATTTCGGCCAGGGCAAGTTGGGGATTGGGCAATTTTTCTTGCCAGAGCCAATCTATCTGAAACCAGAAGTGAGGGAGGATGGCAGCGTGGTAACGGCCGTCTTCCCCCACTGCTGCATCATGAAATTCACCATCTTCACCCAACACATAACAGTCCACCTGCTTTTGGCGCTGACGGGGATCAATTAGCCAATATTCAAGCACGCCGGCCTGTTCATATTCGGTAAACTTACGCACCCGGTCTTCGGTAACGCTGCCTGGGGAGATAACTTCCACAAGCAAATCGGGCGCACCCACAAATCGTTTATCCGTCAGATTTTGCAGATTGTTCTGGCTAATATAGATAATATCTGGTTCACGAGAGGGGCCGTCAGGCCAAAGCTTCACTTCAAAAGGAGCTACAATCATTTCACCTAACTCAAATTGGCGAACGAATGTGTTCAATAAAGAAAACAAAAATCCAGCAATGCTTTGGTGTTCAAAAATTGGCGGCATGTAGGTAATTGCCTCTCCGTCTACCCATTCCACAATTTGGGATGTTGTGGCAAAATCCAGATATTCTTCGTAGCTTATTTTGAGGCGCTGTGGCGCTTCTCTTGGTTTGGAAATGACGGCCGTCATCTTTCACACTCCTTTCCACTACAATGTTACTGTCTCTATTATAACTCATCTGGTCGAACGATGAATGACGAATTACGGAACCACAATCTCCGGCTGCCATTGGTAGGCATGGGGGTCCGCGCCCAACACGGCCGTTACATCATACAAAAATTCACCCTCGGCCGGCCCGTAATAAACGCGGCTGCCATCACCGGGTAGTATGATGGCTCCAGAGCCGTCTTTGGCCCAACTGGCTTGCCCGGCGCCGGGGATGAATTGTACTGGCGGCGTAGTGTTGACACGTTCGGAAATCTCGTTTAAGGAAGTGAGATGATAGAGACCGGCTTCGGGACTCAGGGGAACTTCGCCAAACAGGGCGTAGGCAAAACGGCCGTTATCCAGATGTTGCTGCCCGGCCGCGCCATACCGCTGATTGGTCAGCAGCAGGGATTCTTCCTCAACGATAGTCGCCTGTTCGGGATGAAAACGCCACAATGCGATAGTTGGTAAAAGAGCGCTGTCACTGGATTCAGAGGTTAAGACAGATAGGCGATCATCCGGTAGCCACATCACTTCGGCTGGAAAAACATTGACATAAACAAATGTATTCGGTATTTCAGCTACCGCATTGGTGGGTACGTCAAAGACAGCTCGACTACCGCCTTCCCAACCACCTTTCCAGAGTAAAAGGTAACGGCCGTTGTTGGCCCATTCAATTGGCGCATACACCACCGCTTCGCCGGGATTGTCAGTATGGACGCCAAAGGTTTTATTTGGCAAAAGGGGTTCTGGCTCATTGCCGGCCAGGTTCCGCATCCAGACCGCTTCCGCATCATTCCAAACAAATAAATTATTATCGGGATGCCAGGCCATTTGTGAGCAGAAAAGGTTGCAGGCGGCTGCATATACCACCGGGCCAGGGCTGCCGCCGTTAGTGGCTAAAAAGTAAACATGCCGAACAGGTTCTCCTTCCTTGCCAAAGATATTGGCGCCATTTAAGCTGGAACCGATAAAAGCCACATGCCGGGCGTCGTGAGAAAGGGCAATATTATGTAAATTGTCAATGCGCGGGGTCAACAGCCAGCTTTCCCCGCTAACTAAATCTACAAACCACAGTTCATGCCGCGTGTCTTTAGCCGGGTAGGGGTTGCCGCTGCTGTTGGTGCGGGTGACGGGGTTGGAGGCGGCGAGGCGGACAACGGCCGCGCGTTTACCGTCGCCGCTGACGCTAAATTGGGTGATGTCGCCCACAAAATCATCGTAGCGGTTTTTGTCGCTGCGAATACGCTGGGCGGGATCGGGGCCGGGCAGCAGTTGTTCAATTCGGCTCGAATTGTGGTTCCACCGTTTGAAAGCGCCGTCACCGATGAAGAGTAAATCTCGGCCGAAAGCGGGTAAAGGGCTAGAGGTTACGACTTGCACTGGCGGATCAGTGACGGGCGGGGGTAATATCTCGCCCACAGCCGTTGCTGTCGGTTCTAGCGTTGGCGTTGGTTCGGCGGTTGGGTTGTCGTCAGGCACGGCCGTAGCTTCGGGTAACTGGCCTGGTTCGAGTGTGGGGGAAACGGCCGTGTCGTCTGAACTACCCGCGCCGTCGCTGATGCTCACATTGGGCGGCGGCAAAATGGGTGTTGGTTCTACCACAGTGTCACTGCCACAAGCGGCCAGGAACAGCAAGACAATGATCAAGATGATGTGAAGTTGGAGTGTGTTTTTCATGGAATACCTCGTTTGATAATAACCTGATAGATTGGCTTATTTTATGAGTTTAATGCAAAGGGGCGTGGTTTGCCATACGGCCGTTGGGTTTTTAGGTTATGGGATACCGCCTCTGAAAATAGTTTTCAGTAGGCTGTGGGCAGTCATAATCCTCTCAATGTCATTAAGTTAAAGTTCTTTTGTCTGTAAAGGTAACAACGGATAGAAGTAAGGAACGGATAAAACCACCTATTCATTCTCGTTGTTGGTTTGCGCTCCTACGACATAACCTGTGTATATACTCACAAGGGGCATAACCTGACATATTTTTACCTTGTCACTTTGTCACCCTGTCACCATGTCAAAAAAACTGGAGGTAACACAACATGATAAACCAACGATTCCAAGACTCAGATTATTTGAAATCGGAGCAGTACAAAACGTCCCAAAATTTAGAGGCCAGAATTGCTTTGCATCGCCAGTTCAGCACGGCCGATACCCCCTGGATGACCTGGGTATTTGATTATCTGGATTTACAGTCAGGACAAGCTATTCTGGAATGTGGCTGTGGGCCGGGCCTGTTGTGGCGGGAAAATGTGGCCCGTATTCCGGCCGGCTGTCACCTGACTCTGACTGATTTATCAGAAGGGATGGTGGCCGAAGCAGAGGCGGCGCTGAAAGATTCGGGGCACAGTTTTGCGTTTCAAACGGCCGATATTCAAAACCTGTCATTTGAGGACAATTCCTTTGATGTGGTGGTGGCTAACCACATGCTGTACCATGTACCCGACCGGGAAAAAGGGTTGGCGGAAGTGCGGCGAGTGTTGAGGACGGGCGGCCGTTTTGCGGCCGCCACCAATGGGTCAAATCACCTGCGTCAACTGTTTGCATTGGGAGAGGAGGTATTTCCGGAGAGACAGGCCGAATTAGCTGCTTCCCGGTCGCTGCGCGAAGCGCAAATGATGCTTAGTTTTCGTTTGGAAAATGGGGCTGACCAATTGGCTTCTTACTTTGACCAGGTTGACCTATTCCGTTATCCCGATAGTCTGGAAGTGACAGAAGCAGAGGCGATAATTACCTATGTCATGTCTGGAATTTACTTCAAAGAGATTCTGCCGCCGGAAATTGAAAGGGAACTTCGGACTTATCTGAACGCCAAAATTGAACGGGACGGCCGTATCCATATCACCAAAGAGACGGGATTGTTTATAGCCAGTTGAACTACCAGTTCCCTCGTTCCACTCGACGCAGAGCGTCTAACAGGTCATTCTACGCGGAGCATGGAACGAGGGGCTACTGAAAACTGAAAACCGCCCACTGAAAACTACTACCCTTCCATCTCAGCTAATACTCTATCTACCGGAACCCAGGGCAGTTCATTTTGCCGTTGGTGGGTGGTGGCAAAGCCTTCTGGTTGTATGGTCATCTTTTCCCCGGTTAGTAGACCGGACACACCTTCCTGGCCGATTTCGGTGCGCCGATTTTGGCAGGCAGGACAGGTAGCGGGATCATGGCGGGTATATTCATCGGGTTGGGTGTAGGCGGTCATGAAGCCTTCGTAGTTACGCACCACAACGCGCTCGGCCGATTGGGACAGCATGTAGTTGGGCATGATGGGAATTTTGCCGCCGCCGCCCGGCGCATCAATGACAAAAGTGGGGATGGCGTAACCGGAGGTATGGCCGCGTAGCGCTTCCATAATTTCAATGCCCACAGCGACGGGGGTGCGGAAATGACCGGCCCCATGCACAAGATCACATTGGTACAGGTAATACGGCCGTACCCGATTCAACACCAACTTATGCACCAGCGCCTTCATAATATTAGGGCAGTCGTTCACCCCCGCCAGCAGCACCGATTGGTTGCCCAGAGGAATACCGGCATCCGCCATCCGGCCCAAACCCACAGATACCTCTGGTGAAATCTCTTTGGGATGGTTAAAGTGAACATTTAGCCACAGGGGGTGAAATTGGCACAGCATAGCTACCAGATCATCCGTCACCCGCTGGGGCATGAAGACCGGTACGCGAGAGCCGATGCGAATAATTTCTACATGGGGAATGGCGTGCAGGCGGCGCAGCAAATCTTCCAACACCTTTTGCGGCAGTAGTAGGGGGTCTCCGCCAGATAGCAGTACGTCTCGCACTTGCGGTGTGCGGGCAATATAATCAATCTGGGCGTCGTGGGCGGTGCGGCTAAAAGTGGCTGCGGAATCGCCCACAATGCGGCTGCGGGTACAGTAACGACAATAACTGGCGCATTGGGTTGTCACCAGCATCAGCACTCTGTCCGGGTAGCGGTGTACCAATCCGGGAACTGGCGAATGGGCATCCTCGCTCAAAGAATCTACCATTTCCGATGTAAAGGGGAGCAGTTCGGCTCCCAGGGGCATAATCTGGCGGCGCACGGGGCAGTTGGGGTCATCCCGGTCCATCAGGCTGGCAAAATAGGGGGTTACATCTACCCGGAAACTATCCGGCGCTGAAAGCCCGGCAATTTCATCTTCGGTCAGGTTGACGACCTGGGAAAAGTCTTCTACGGTGTTTAGCCGTTTGCTTAATTGCCAGCGCCAACTTTGCCATTTGGACAGGGGCACATCTTCCCAGGGATGGGGAGGTGTGAGAAAATTTTCAGTGGTTTTTGGGGTCATAATTGATCATTTATCCTTTCGTTTGTTACGATAATTTATTGTAAGTTCCTCATTTTTCACATCTTACAGTGAAATTGATTTTGCTGCCAGAGGACAACAGCAAGGCTACAACGGATGAAGAAAGGAACGGATATTGGCTACTCATCTAACAGATACACTGGCTCACCGTAGAAGCGGATACCGCCTTGGGATTGGCGAGCCAGGAGTTCTTCATGCAGCCAGCGGTTTTTCTCGCGTAATGATTTGTCGCGGGAACGTAAAACGGAAAGATCGGCGTTCAGGCGCAGAATACGGCCGGGGATAAGAAAACGAGTGATGCCGGCGGGGAAGAGGCGGCCGCTGTGCAGCGTCGTCTGGATGACTTGTTCGACAGTGTATTCGGGAAAAATGACAACGGCCGTCATCGCTTCATACTCATTTTTTAGACTGATAACATTGTCGTTAAGAGTACGGTCTACGTGAGCGGCGTCAATGTAGGTTTCTGTAAATTGGTTGAGTGCGTCCAGCCGGTTTACGCCGGGGGCAGGCTGCACCAGATATGCTTTGTTGCGGGCCGTGTGCAGGTAGCAAAGGCCGCCGTACTCAAACATCGCTTCGATGGCTTTGTCTGGGGAAATTGGTTCCAATTGCACCTGGGGTAGGTTAGAGAGGAAATCTATAAGAACGCCTTCACGGATTTGTTGGATGACATGGTACCAGGTTTTAAGCCCCAACCCATCTTCGGAATTGATGACCTGGACGATGGCGTGGGGAAATTTGAGCTGCTGCATGGCGGCCGTGCGGGTGGCGCCATCCAGTACCATATAACGGCCGTCGCCCACTTCGGTTACAATGGGCGGGTTGCCTAAGCGGCCGTCTTCATCCAAACGTTTAGCCAGCCGGTTCACTCGTTTGGGGTCAATGTTTTCGTGGGGGAAGATACGTTTCAGGGGCACAACCCGCAGGGGGAGGACTGAATCCACTTCGACTTGTTGGAAGAATTCGATGAGCAGTTCAGCAATGGTAACGGCTGTTTCCCGGTTAGCATCTTCGGTGCTGGCGGCGATACGTGGCGTGGCGATGACTTTCTCATGTTGAATCAAGTCTAGGTTAGCTTCCGGTTTTTGGGCAAATACATCCAGGGCGGCGCCGGCTAAACGGCCGTTGTCCAACGCTGCCAACAAAGCATTCTCATCCAGTACCCGGCCGCGAGCGGTGTTGATGAGATAGGCGGATGGTTTCATCAGAGCCAGTTGGTCTGTACTGATGATGTTTTCCGTTTCGGGGCGCAGTGTTACATGCAATGTCACAAAGTCAGATTCGCGGAGTAGGTTATTCAGGTCTACGGCCGTGACATTTTCTTCCATCTTCAACTCCGGTGTCAGGGGTATCTGGTTAACCAGTACCTTCATGCCAAACGCCTGGGCACGGATGGCTACCTGTCGCCCGATGCGGCCAAAACCGATAATGCCTAATGTTTTACCGGCCAATCCAATGCCAGTTAAGCCTGGCAGATGCCATTCACCGGCCTGTAAGCTGTTTATGGCTTGGGGCAAATGGCGGGCCAAAGCCAACATCAACCCCATCGTGTGTTCAGCAACGGCCAGGGTTTTGGCGTCGGGGCTGTTGATGACTTCGATGTTGGCTTCGCGGACGGCGTCTACATCAATGTTGTGCAGGCGGGAACCGGGACGGCCGATAATTTTCAGATTCAGACCATGCCGGATGAGGTCAGCATTTACCTGGGTATCCGACCCCACAATGAGGGCGTCATAGTCGCTGATTTCATCTAACAAGTCGGCCGGGGTTAGATCGGGTTTAATAGCTATATCGGCGTATTCTTGCAGCATTGTCAGGCCAGATTTGTGAATTGGTTCGCAAATAAGAATATGGGGTCGGCGTCTATCGGAATTCATGGGTTTTCCTCCGAGGTGTGTGGGAATTGGGTAAACATTAAGGTAAAGATTACCGGATGATGGTCAGAATTGCCATTTAAGCCTACATATGAGTCAGTGGAAACAAACTCCTGACTGTGCCAGATGTAATCTATCCGCTGTACGCGGAAGGGAACTCCTGGGGGGTGCAAAGTATGGCCTAATCCCCAACCGGCTATTTTGTAACTGTCAATCAGGATTGAATTCATACGAGCATATGCTTTTGATGTGTCTGTAAGATTGCAATCACAGAGGAGAAGAATGGGCGCTTCAATGGCAGCTAATTCTTCATGTAGACGGGTGATCTGATAAGCCCGCTGCCCGTAACGTTCTGTGGCCAATTGGGGTAGTTGAGAAAGGGAATTATCGAAAAAGTTGTTGGCTGACAGGTGAACGACAAAGATATGAACGGGCTGCCCTTCCCAATCTATGATGGCGTGAAGAGCTAGTTCGTAGGGTGGAAAGGGAATTTTGTGTACGGCCGTAATGGGAAAGCGACTCATCAATCCTACCCCACGCGGCTCAAATATATCAAAGGTATGGTAAGGGTGGCTGTTCTGAAATTCGGATTTGAAGGCATTGATGGATGTGGGACTTAACTCTTGAAAGCCGACAATATCTGGGGTATCTGCGGTTACAGCGTGAATCAATTCGGCCGTGGATTTGTTGGAACCCAGGATGTTAAAACTCATAATTTTTATCGTTGGCTGGCTTCGTTCTGTTATGGATGCGGATTGGGGCAAAAATAGGGCGCCCCAAAAAATCAGGAAGGCGATCAAGGGAATGAACAAACCGGCCGCGACCCGCTTTTTGGAGATGAATAAGGTGGCCAGCAGCAGAATGGGGAGAGGGAGGAAGCAGTAAACGGCCGTTGTATTGACAATCGCAATAGGCCAGTAAGTATCAAAAAAGATAATCCGCAAAAGGAGCCATACGACGATGAGTAATGTGTAGGCGACGATGGTAATGGTAATGAAATTTTGGTTGAGGGTATGAAATCTTTTCTGACTCATTCGGTATACTCCTGATCTTTGTCCATGCAATTATCTAACCAATGGAAGTGAAACGGCAAGTGTGCTGCTCATTTTCAGTGGTATCCATTCAGACCCTAAGGAATGAGGATTAAATAATCCCATGAACTTTAATTTGTCATTCCCGCGAAGGCGGGAATCCACTCGACTAAAAAGATGGATACCTGCCTCCGCAGGTATGACAAGTTCGGGGTTTAATAAAATCCCCATTCCTAAGGGTTTTTCGGTCAATCTAACGGATGCTCTCAGGAGTAAAACCCTTAGGGTCTTGGCAGCCCTCTGAATGAGTACTATTAGTGCGCTGCTCACTTTCAGTGGGCTTTAGCGTACTTCTTGTAGCAGACTGGGGATTGCAGTCCCAGGAGAATGAGCGGCGGTTTTGTAACTTTGTTAGGGGGTACGCTCCGAGTTACACTTAGGGGCTATGTCTGCTTTGCGTAAAGTTCCGGCTCTGGTATGGCATCTCCTGACGGTGACATTGTTAGGGTTGCCTTTGTTGACGCCGTTATGGAAGTGGACGGCTGTGGCCTGTACTCATGACGGTCATCTCCATTACCATCGGGTGGCAGCAATGCGCCATGCCTGGGAACACGGTCTTTATTTATCGCGCTGGCTGCCTGATCTGGCTTTTGGCTATGGGTATCCGTTTTTTGTGTACCGGGAACCGACGCCGTTGTATGCGGTACTGCTGCCCCATTTGTTGGGTTTGCCATTGCCTGCGGCCGAAAATCTATTCTATGCCCTGTGCATTTTAGCGGCGGGCTGGTTTATGTTTTTGTGGGTGCGGGATGTGTTTGGGGCGCGGGCGGGTATTGTGTCGGCCGTCGCTTATATGAGCGCTCCCTATGTGCTGGTGGATGTGCTGATACGTGGGAATGCACCGGAATCACTGGCGCTGCCACTGATGCCATTTTTGTTGTGGGCGGGGCGGCGTTGGCTGCTGACGGGGAAGGTGCGGTGGTTTGTCACGGCCGTGTTAGGATTGGCCTTTTTCTCCTTGAGCCATAATATTTCACTGCTGTTGTTTACACCGGTGTTACTGGTTTATTTGGGGGTATTGACGGTATTGTATAAGGTGGGCTGGCGGACGGCCGTAACCCGCATTGCCCTCATCTTCATCCTAGGATTAGGGATGACCATTTTTTATAGCGGTGGAGCGCTGCTGGAAATGGATGCTGTCACCTTGCAGCAATCCACCTCCACGCGAAATAATGATTTTCATTACAACTTCGCTACCCTGGCCGAGATATTCTCCCCTGTACAACCGGAAGACCCCACACTCATCAACCCGCCGCTGCTGTTTCGTTTAGGCTGGGTGACAACGGGGTTGGCAATTTTGGGGGCGTTGAGTTGGTTTGTTTTAAGGAGATTAGAGATTAGAGATTGGAGATTGGATGAGGGCGAACAATCTCCAATCTCCAACCTCCAATCTCTCAAAGAAAAAAAATGGCATATTGTGTTGATGGTCTTAGCAACGGCCGTCTTCCTCTTCATGTCCCTCCCAGCTTCCCTTTTTATCTGGGAAAATATGCCCCTGATTGATTTTGTGCAGTTCCCCTGGCGCTTTGTAGGCAGGGCAGCGCTGCCAATGGCAATGTTGGCAGGTGTGCCATTTGGGGTTGCAAGTGGCAAGTTGCAAGTGACGAAATACGGAATACGGAATACGGAATACCTATTACGCATTTTCTTTTTCTTCGCTATTGTCTTACTCATTATAGAGGCTATTCCTAATCTATATCCGCACGAATGCCGGGAAGAGCCATATCCGACAATTTTGACGGTGTTTGATTATGAGCATGAAACGGGGCTGGTGGGGGTTGACCCGGAAGGTAGTTATTTTCCGCGCACGGTGCAGCAACGGCCGACCCATTCTCCTTTAGAAGCTGATTATGCCGCCGGACAAATGCCGCAGCGGTGGGATGAAACAGTTATGCCAGAGGGGGCGGTGGTGAAAACGGCCGTGACCACACCCCTCTCCACCCAAATCCAACTAACCGGCCCAAAATCATTTACAGCCCATTATCTAGCTTTTGCTTTCCCCGGTTGGCAAGTAAAGGTAGATGGCGAATCTGTGCCCATCACCCCCAGCGATCCTGACGGGTTGATTACCTTTCCAATTCCTGCTGGAACACACACGGTTGAAGTGAAATGGGGTAGCACACCACTCCGTACCGGGCTGGCGGCCGTCAGCTTGCTGGCTTTCCTCGGCTTTGTAGGGGTTGTCATTTTTGGTCATCGGTCATCTGTCATCGATCATCTGTTCCTCCCTCCACCAGCCATCTGCCTACGGCCGACTGACATCTTCTTACTCATCATCCTGGCGCTCATTCTGCTGGGGCTGAAACTGGCTGTAGATCGTACCGATAATCCACTGTACCGGGCATCTGAACCAGAAGTTGCGGTTACGGCCGTCCTACAAACCTCTGAACTACATTTAGATGGATTCAACTTGAGCCACACTCGAGTTACCAGTGGGGGTGTGTTTGATGTGGATATGGCCTGGACGGCCGTTGACAACCCCCGCGCCTCATACCAGACAAATGTGTGGTTGGTTGGTCCAAATGGCCTGGTCTGGAGCGAAAAAGAAACATTTCGCCCTCGTTTGTATGAAGATGCGCCCCTTACTATTTTTTGGCAGCCGGGGCAGTGGGCTTGGGACAGCCGTGAAGTGCAAACACTGCCCGGAACGCCGCCCGGCGAGTATGATCTGGTGTTAACGTTGTTTGATCGGGAGACATTACAGCCGATGACGCTGTTGGATGAGGCGGGACAGGTAGTGGGGCCAACGGCCGTGTTAGACCAAATCACAATCACCCCAGCTGATGAACATCCACAGTTCAAACCTCAATATCCACTTACTGCCGACTTGTCCGCGCCCAGATTGCGGCTGCTGGGATACAATTTAGATCGCCGTAAAGCCGCCCCGGGCGATCCGTTTTTGTTAACTTTGTTTTGGGAGCAGACAGGACGACCGTTCACTCTCAGCTCGGTTCCTCTCTCTTTGTTGCATGATGGGCATGAGTTCATATCGTGGAAGTTGGATGTAACCTCTGTCGAGCAGGGGGGGCGAGTACGCAGCCAACATTTGCTCCATTTCCCGGCCAGTCTGGAAAGCGGGCCTTACCAATTGGCTCTGGATGGAGATATTGCTATGACCAATGTGACCATCCAGGCGCCAGATAGAATTTATGAGCGGCCAGATGTGGCTACGGCCGTGAACATTCCCTTTTCCTTGAATGGTATTAATCTGACAACATTAACCGGGTACACAATCTCCAATCTCCAATCTCCAATCTCCCTCATCTGGCAAGCCAACGCCGAATTCCCGGCCAGCTACCGTGTTTTCATCCATCTGGTAGATGAAGCAGGCCAAATTGTGGCTCAATCTGATGGGGAACCGGCCAACTGGACACGTCCCACCACAGGTTGGGCAACTGGCGAATTTATCGTGGATGAACATCGGCTGACTTTGTCGGAAACGGCGCCAGACGGCCCGTTATTTTTACGGGTGGGACTGTATGATCCGGCGACGGGTATACGGCTGCAAACGGAAACGGCCGCTTATGTAGAGATACCATTCCCTCGTTAGGCTTTTTCAAAAACATTCACTCCCCCAAGGTGCCCGGCACTTATAAACGAGTGTGCTACTCCAGTAGACTTGGTAATGAAGTGCCGGGCACCTGAATGGTTACAAAATTAAATGATCCTACCCATTTTGAAAAAGCCTCCAGCCAATTCCCGAAATGGCATCAATTCGGGATCATTATTTTCTGGAATTGGCCTTAGCAGGTCAAAATATTTTTCTTAACGTCTATAGCGCTTTGTTTTCCCTCTAACATTCCTCATACACAATTCTGATACTTCTCTAACGGTACACAAACATACTTCTTACATAGTTGCCGGAAAATGGGTGGCATCAAACAAAACTATTCCTGGTTTGTAGTGTGGACTTTAGCCCGTTAAAGCGGACACTACAAACCACCTGAAATGAGCAAGGAGATATGAAAGATGAATAAAATTGTACGTTGGAACCGCATAGACCCCACAACTGTTTTTGATGAATTTGAGCGTGTTTTTAACCGGTCTGTACCTCGCTGGAACAATGACGAATGGAGCGTCGCTTTAGACGTGGCCGAAAATGAAGATGCTTATGTGGTAAAAGCTTCTCTACCTGGCATTAACGCCGAAGATGTGAAATTAACCATTGAAGATAACGTTCTCTCCATCAAAGGGGAGATGAAAGCTGATGAGACAATGGACGAGGGACAGTACCATGTGCGTGAGCGCCGCTCTGGCAGCTTCAGCCGCAGTATTCGTTTCCCGGTTTTGGTAAATGGAGATGCCGTAGAAGCAACCTTTGAGAATGGTGTCCTGACGCTGACTGTACCTAAAGCTGAAGAAGTAAAGCCCAAACGGATTGAGATTAAAGCTGGCTAACTGGCAAAACTTTTTTCTTCCTCCTTTTCTGTAGAAAAAGCGCTGTCCTGTATGGGCGGCGCTTTTTGCTATTATTGTGGAACGATTTGGCAAATCGCTTTACAGTGAAAATTGCTTGATAGTGCTAGAATATGCGGGAATTCCTATACTGTCACGGCCGATATTTTGTTAGAATGAGTGTGCCTTCAGTCAGAAGCATGCAAATTGAATGTGGGTCTGTAACGCAAACTGTCAGTTTGCACGGACAAACTAACAGTTTATTCAATGAGGAGTAGCTGAATGACAAAGATCGGCCGATATGAAATAGTAGATGAACTGGGGGAAGGGGCGACGGCAACCGTGTATCTGGCGCGAGATCCGTATATGAAGCGGCAGGTGGCGGTGAAGGTTTTATCCTACGGCCGTGTCGAAGATCCCCTCTTTAAACATCTTTTTCAACAGGAAGCGGAGGCGATAGCGGCGTTGGATCATCCCGCTATTGCCCAGGTTTATGATTTTGGCATAGTCGGGGTGCAGCCTTATATTGTCACTCGCTATTTGCGCGGTGGCACATTGATGGAGCAGATCAAAGAGCGCCCGCTGCCTATGCCGGAATTACGGCCAATGATGAACCGGGTAGCTGGCGCTTTAGATGAAGCCCACCGGCAGCATATTATTCATCGGGATGTCAAGCCATCTAATATTTTGTATGATCAGGAGGGGGAAGCGTATCTGGCCGATTTTGGATTGTCAAAATTTGCCCGGCGCGCGTCAAAGGCGACAAAGGATTTATTTATGGGAACGCCCCATTTTATGAGTCCAGAACATATATGTGGAGAAAAGATTGACGGCCGTACCGATGTCTATGCGCTTGGTGTGGTGTTATTTATGTGCCTGACCCAGCAATTGCCGTACAGTTATAAAAACCCGATGGATGTGGCCCGCGCCCACATGAAAGAGCCTATTCCCCGCGTACAGGAAAAAAAGCCAGAATTGCCCCCAATGTGGGATGAAATTATGCAAAAAGCATTAGCCAAAGATCGGGAGGCACGTTACCAGACGGCCGGGGTCCTGGCGGCCGATGTGGAACTGGCAGTCACTCGCCGTTGGCATTTACACGCTCTAAGTTAACCCCAGAGAGGAGATTACCCAATCTCCAACAGACATCTCCACATTTACGGCACCATAACAGACGGTAAATACACCTTCTTAAGGGGAGCGACATCATCATTTTGAATAACGGCCGTAGCCACAAAATTACCCAGTTGAGCATAAATCGGGTTGGTAAGCTGAACGTGAAACTGCCGCTCTGGTTCAAAGCTGTTGTTGTCCAGAATGGGAATGGTGATGTTTTGGCTGCTGATGTCGGGGGTAAAGCTGAGTGTACCGGTCACGGCCGTGTAATCCACACCCGCTATCGCTGTATCATCCATCGTCCCGAAATCTACCGTTACTGTCAGGAGGGGGGGCTGGTTGAGTTGTACGTTAAAAACGGCCGTGCCGGCCGTTTCTGAAATGGTTAAAGTGGGTGGAATCAGGTTCATAAGTGGGGCCGTTCCGGTTGTCACAGCGACATAGGATAACCATGTTTTCCCTTCGGCCGAGGTTGTATTATCGCTCAGAGCAATCAGATTTGGCTGCTCATACGGGTCGGGGAGGCCGGGCAGCGGCGGCGTCCAGGCTGAGTAATCACGCAAGGGGCCGGATAAGATCAAGTTTCCGTCGGCGGAGAGCAGATATTTGTCGTGGATGATTTCCAATTGGTAGGTGGTAACGGCCGTTGTGGTGTCAAATAATGCCCCTTCTGCATGGGTAAATAAATTGGACGTTCCCCCCTCTTGCGCCCAAATTTCATTTTTCCAAAAGCCTAATTCAATTCCTTTTGCGTCCTCTCCCAAAAAGGTGACGCTCATACCGGCGCGGTCATTGTTGTTGTGACTTTCGGCGGCAATGCGTAAGGAGAAATCCAGCTTAAAGCCCAAAGCTGGACTAAGAACAGGGCTGAGGGTAGGGGTGACGCCATATCCGGCAAAATCAGCTCTTTGACGGGTTGTGTCTAAAACTGTTAATTGTAAAGCCGGGCTGTATACCTGGGTGGCTTTGGGGGGGATAATGGGCAGGAGGCCATTGACGGCCGCATATTCCATATTTTGCGTATCGGGCGTACCGCCCAAAGCGGCATCGTACAAAACAAGGGTGTTTGTAGGGGAAGTGGCGTGGGCGATTTGTAAATGATGAAGAAGGGAGAGGGTGGCGAACACGGCCGTACAAACAACAATAACAACAATCAACTTAAGACGCATAACTTTTACTCCTATATCGTAAGGGCCGCTCGCATCACATGGATGTTGGGTTGGCGGCCGGTCCATAATACAAAAGCTCTCGCCCCCTGATGGACTAACATACCGAGTCCGTTGGCAGTCCGGCATCCGGCTGCTTGCGCCTGCTGCATCAGGGTTGTGGTGGTGGGGTTATATACCAGGTCATAGACGAAACTCCCCTCTGGAAATGGTGTTTTGTCTGACCAGATAGTTGTACTTGTATGGGGGTTCATTCCCAATGGTGTGCTGTTGATAATGAGCGGCGCATTCGTTTCAGAGGTGATGGTAGATAAGTTAGCTAACGGCCGTGCTTTCAATCTACCTTTCTTTACAAATTGACCCACATCCGTTACCAATTTTGCCGCCTGTGCCACATGACGAGCCAAGACCTGTACCCGCCCACCCGATTTTGCCAGCCCATAAGCCACCGCCCGCGCTGACCCACCCGCGCCTAAGATGAGACAGTCACGGCCGTTAACCTCCACCCCCAATTCAGCCAGATCAGCCAGGAAACCAGACCAGTCGGTGTTGTAGCCCGTGGTTCGTATTCCGTATTCCGTGTTCCGTGTTCGGTTTACGGAATACGGTTCACAGTTCACGGATAACGGAACATGGTCTACAACAATCGTATTGACCGCGCCAATTGCTTTGGCTCCCTCTTCAATTTCATCTAGCAGGGGGATGACGGTTTGTTTGTGGGGGATGGTGACATTGACGCCACGAAAACCGAGGGTGGCTAGACCGGATACGGCCGTAGCCACCTCATCAGGCGGCACCGGCAAAGGTACATACACATAGTTCAGTCCCAAATCAGCCAATGCCGCATTGTGCATGGCCGGACTGAAACTGTGCGAAACCGGCCAGCCCATAATGCCGAGGAGTTGTGTTTTTCCGTTAATCGTATTCCGTAATTCGTATTGCGTAGAGGTCATGGCGCATCGAAGTAGGGGATGGGTAGATCGCCGCGGAACATCTGGAAGATGAGGGGGATGCGTTGGGCATGGCCGGGGGAAAGGGGTGGCAAATCGTCTGCGGTGAAGAAGCCGACATCGGTTGCTTCTGGTGTGGTTTGCGGGATGCCGGACACAATGTCACCCAAGAAAACATGATGAAACAATTGCACTTTGATGCGGCTGCCCCACAAGCGGGAGTCGAATAAGCCTAGAAATTGAGTGACTTTGCCCCGTACCTGTACTTCTTCCCACAATTCGCGCACGGCCGCTTCTGCGGCCGTCTCCCCCATTTCCACAGCCCCACCCGGTACAGCCCACAAGCCATTGTCATGCCGCTTAATGAGCAGGAGTTTGCCATCCCGGAAGGCTGCAAATTCGGCCCCAGAGACAGGCGTTAGGTGGTAGAGTAAATCTTCAAAATAAGGCAAAATCTCATCTGGATCGCGCTCTTCTACTACCCCAATCAGTCGGGCGCTCAGGGCCAATAATTTGGCGTATCGTGCCTGGTCGTAAGGGTCTTTCGTAAAATAGCGTCCCTCATTAGCAAGGCCACGCAGTTCATCTGCAATTTGGTACAAGGCTTCTGTTGACATAAATCAAAAAATCACACGGATGGGAAGAACACTGATTTTCCTCTGTTTTTATCCGTGTTTCCTCAATCCGTGTATACAACTCCCTACCGATTATTACGGTATTGTGAATGAACGAATCACATGAATTTTTATTCGACCCATTCCATTTTTGCACCCAGGCTTTGCATCGTTTCCACAAAGCCGGGGAAACTGTCGGCAATGCAGATAGCATCATGCACCAGGGTATCCTGTTCGGCAGCAAGACCGGCTACGGCCAGCGACATACCCAGGCGGTGATCATCTTGGCTGTCTACCTCTGCGCCAGACGGCCGTACCGGGCCATGCACTGTAAACCCATCGGGGTACTCACTTATTTGAATGCCTAATTTAGTCAGTTCACCTGCCAGGACGCCAATGCGGTCTACCTCTTTTACACGCAGTTCGGCCGCATCGCGCACTGTGCTGTCTCCGGCCGCTTGTGTGGCCGCCACAGCCCAAATTGGTAGTTCATCAATACCACAAACGACGCGATTTCCGGCGACATCGGCACTGTGCAGCTCATCAAAGCAAACGGTCAGGTCGGCCGCTGGTTCGCCGCCTGTAATACGTTCATTGGTGATGGTGAAGTTGGCTCCCATTGCTCGCAGCCAATCCAAAATACCAGTGCGGGTCTCGTTCATGCCTACGTTTTGGATGATGATTTCTGAGTGGGGCACAATAGCGGCCGCCACCAACGGAAACGCGGCCGAAGAAATATCACTGGGCACAGTCAAATCCAACGGCTTCAATCCTTCGGTTTTGCTCAGGACATGTCTCCAATCCCCAATCCCTAATCTTGCCAAACTTACCCAATCTCCTTCTATAGATACATCCACCCCCATAGCCGTCAACATACGTTCGGTGTGGTCGCGGGCGGGGCCGGGTTGGTAGACGGCCGTCTCCCCTTTTGCGTATAGTCCGGCCAGCAAAACGGCGCTTTTTACCTGGGCGCTGGCTACCGGCATTTCATAGCGAATGGCGTACAGGGGGGCGGGGGAGATGTGCAAGGGGGCACGGCCGTTTCTGGCTGTAATTTGCGCTCCCATGATGGTTAAAGGTTGGGTAATGCGGCGCATCGGCCGTTTACGCAGCTGCTCGCTGCCATCTAGTGTGACGGGGAATTGTTGGCCGCACAAAAGCCCGGCCAACAAGCGAAGACCTGTACCGGCATTCTGTAAATTCAAGGGGGAAGTAGGCGGCCGTAGACCATGCAAACCACGCCCCGTAATCTGTAAATCCCAGGCCATCGCCGATTTTTTATCTATTTCGATGGACACACCCAACGCCCGCACCGCTTCCAATGTGGCTAAGGTATCGCCAGCCGGCAGCCAACGACGGATAACGCTAACACCATCGGCAACGGCCGCCAGCATCACCGCCCGGTGGCTAATGGATTTGTCTCCAGGAACGGTAATCGTTCCCTGCAACGGCGTTTTCTGAGGATGGACGAGTAGTGAGGTGATAGGGGGGTGATGCGGTGATGGGGTGATGCGGTGATTTGCCACTTGCACACTTGCTTCACTTCTTAAAGCGTTTCATTTGGCGCACTATTTTTTGGGTCTTTTGGTCTGAGCGGTTGGGGTCCAGGCGGGCGACGGCGGGACGGTTTTGTTTTTGGGCTTGTTCCAGGGCGTGATGAACCAATAGATAATTGTTGGCCCGCATAAATTGTTCGTGGTCGGCGTCGGGATTTTTTGCCAGGTAAGCGGTTTCAGTGGCCGTCATCTTTTCTTTGATGTCTCCAATTTCGGCGGCGGGTAGGTAGGCGGCCGTGGTACTGAATTCCATCTTATCCATCACCGGAACCAGGCGAGTTAAAATGATTTCGCCCACTTCCACATTGCCTCGCCCGCCCGATTCGTAAGCGGTGGCTTCTTCACCGGTCAGATAATCGCGCAGGGAGAGGGTTTGCCCATCGTAAGCGGTCAATTCGTAAGCGCTGGCCGGTGGAGCCAGCTTCCATTCATCTAACGCTTTTTGTTGCTGGGTAGACAAATCATCGTACCGTTCTTCTGTGTAGATGTGGATGAGCCGACGGCCGTCGCTCATCCCGTAGTCAAACATGAACCAATCAAAAAAGCGCAGCGCTTCTGCCTGGCTCATCTCTTCGGCCGTGTCTACCGTATACAAATCGTTCCAGTACAGGGGGAGGGCGGCCGCGAAATCTTCGGCAAAGCGGTCATCGCGGGCAAACTTTAACAGGTCACGACGAATGTAGCGTACTGCTTCCTTAGCATCCCGTCGCTCCTTCTCTTTGGCCTGGTTTTCCTTCAAATGGCATTTTTTGTACTTTTTGCCGCTGCCACAATAACAGGGATCGTTTCGTCCAGGGGTAGTCATATTGTCTCCTTAAGCGTGTTTCACAACAACGTAAATATGTTAGGGATATTTTCTTAATTCTTCCAAAATAGGCAGCAGTTCATTCAGGCGGGTAATGGTGTAATCAGGTTGCACGTCGTTTAAGTCGTAATTGAGGTGTGTGTGGCTGATGAGGACGCTGATTAAACCGCTGTCATTTGCCCCAACAATATCGTTAGTTGGCTGGTCGCCGACAAAGAGAGCTTGATGGGGTTCTACAGCTAGTAAATCTAAGACGTGGCCGTAAATCCGGGGATGTGGTTTCATATAACCGGTGTCGCCAGAGGTAATGCGGGCGTCTAAATAATCGATGAGACCATACGCTTCCAGTTCCACATCCCGCATCCACATCGGCTGCATGGAGTTAGTAATGAGGCCGATTTTGTATCCTTGTTGGCGCAGGGTTTTTAAGACGGGTAGGGTGTCGGGAAACGGCCGTATACCAGGAACTGGCTGCCAATCATACACTTGTAGTATGGTTTCGATGTCTATATCGGCCGCAGCCAGCCCACAAGTGTGAAATGTTTTCAGGAAGACATTACGGAACGCCACACCGGCCCATGTTTTTTTGGCCTCGGTCCACATTTGCACCAATATCTCGCCAAAACAGTCAAAAAACAAATCTTGCTCCGGCAGTGTTAGCTCTTGGGTTGCCAGATATTGGTAGACGTTGCGTAAATGACGACGGCCGATTTCCACGCCGTGTAGTTCCTGACCAGACCAATCAATCAGCGTGTCATCCAGGTCAAAGATAACGGCGCGAATGGGATTAGGCTGTGGCAGCACTTTCGACCCCCTCTTCTTCTTTTTGTCCGGCAACATGGTCTAGGGTGATGACGGCCGCGATGCCCAATAGAATCAATACAATAGCCACAACAAGCTGCATGATACCTTCAGATGTAGAGACATCTGGCAGCACGTTAATCTGCTTAATGACTACTCGCAGCCCGTCACTGTCTAGCACATATGCTCCCAGCGCATCCTTTAGCCACTCAATATCCTGCTTCCAGGGCCACACCTTCCGCAGGCTGCCTAACATCAGGCCAATCAAAACTGCTACCGTCCAATCGTGATACTTCTTAAACAGCCAGCTCAAAACCTGGGATACTGTAATCAAGCCCAGACCGGCTCCCAGCCCCATAAAGAAAATTCGCCAAATTTCACTAAAGTCGCCAGAGCGAGCGGCGTTCACGGCCGACAGCGTATCCAAATATTTGCCCAACAGCACCAGCAGAAAAGCGCCTGAAACCCCCGGCAAAATCATAGCGCTGCTGGCTACTGCGCCGGTGAACATCCAAAACCACCATGTATCTGGTGTCTGTAAAGGAACCAATCCCACCAACAAATAGGCGCTGAAAGCGCCGGCCGCCAGAACTGTAAATTTACCAATCGTCCACTGCTTAATCCGTTTGGAGACCACAAATGCGGAGGCCAAAACCAGACCAAAGAAAAAGCTCCAAATGTAAACAGGATAGTTGATGAGCAGCGTTTCTAAAATGCCTGATAGGGTAATAATGGCAATCAGGATGCCCAGGCCTACCGCCAGGAGGAATTCCCAATTAAACAGGGCTAAAGCTCGTTTAACCTTGAACGTACCCACAGCCAGTAAAAAGTCACGGTCGCCCAACGTTTTGATGGAGTTAATCAATTCTTCATAGATACCCAGGATGAAGGCCATGGTGCCGCCAGACACGCCGGGCACGATGTCTGAGGCGCCCATACAAATGCCGCGTAAAGTGAGGCCGCCATATTCATGCCAGGAGCGTTTGCGTTTGGCGGCCGTTTGTTCTGTATCAGTGGTTGCTTGCATATTTTTCTCTCAATTAAAATGGTTAAGATAAAACAGGGAATTATATCACCGCCCTTAAAAGTGGGCAGGTAGCTGTAACCGGATTGGCGGCTGCTTTATCAGGCATCATGATGGGCACCTTCGCCCGCGTTACGCTATTTTGTGATGCTGCCCCATGTTATAAGTTCATTAAAATAGGCGATTTGACCGTATAAGGTATAGGTGAAAATCACAACACTATATTAAGGAATCAATCCAATGAAAAAAACAGGAATTAAAACGATCATCATTATTTTGGCCGCCTTCCTCGTCGTTTGGTCTATAGGCTGTAACAAAGCACAAACCTCAACGTCAACCGAATCCCAACCAACGGCCGAACCCATTTCGTCCACAGAAACCTCTGCCCAGCCCACAAACACGGCCGCACCCCAAACCACATCGCCAGAAACAGCGCCGACCGGGTTGAACATCCCCTGGGACGACCGCTCGATTTTCCGCGCTGGACTAATCTCCGCAGAGCAAGACGCGCTAGACGGGCTGGAAGGCGCCAGCGTGTACCATATAGATTTTCAGATTGCAGACGATTTTCTGAGTCTGGAAGGGTGGGAAGAAGTCCACTATACCAACCAGGAGACGGAACCGCTAGAAGAGATATATTTCCAGTTGTTCCCAAACGCGGCTGGCGGATCGGTGGCTGTGTCCGAGGTTACGGTGGACGGTCAGGAGACTGAAACCGCCTACGAATTCCAGGATACCGCCTTGCGCGTGGCGCTGCCGGCTACTCTCAAACCGGGTGCATCCGTGGACATTCGTCTAGAATTCATTGTAGACGTACCCCAGGAAATGGCGGGCAACTACGGGCTGTTCGGCTACTTCGACGAGGTACTGGTGTTGGACGAGTTCTACCCGGTTATCCCAGTCTACGACGATGAGGGCTGGAACGTACAAGCGCCGCCGCCCAACGCGGACACCTCCTATTTCGATACCAGCTTCTACCTGACGCGCGTCACCGCTCCCGCTAATCTGATCATCGCCGCATCGGGAATTGAAGTGAGCCGGGAGAGCGAAGGCGGCCAACAAACTGTGACCTTTGCCGCCGGGCCAGTACGCGATTTTTATATGGCCGCCAGCGAACATTACAGTGTGGTCAGCGAGACGGTCGGGGAAACTGTCGTCAACAGCTACGCGCTGCAAG
>JAAEOP010000048.1 GCA_024223125.1 Chloroflexota bacterium | reverse complement strand
TCCTTCCAGTTCGATGGCCCATTTGGAATTGGTTTTTCCGATACGGCCGTGCATTTCTACCAGTTCAGCAAATTGTTGTGGTGAGGGGGAAACGGCCGTAGCTGCCACAAAATCAATATCACTCGTCTCATAATCAAAATCCCCGCTCGCCAATGAGCCATCCAAATACATGCCCACAAACCCGTCGCCCAGAATCACTTGCGTGTCGGTTAGAACTTCATTCAGAATTTCGTTGATGTCAGTATAAGGGGACGCTTGTTTCATTTGCTTTCCTATTCGTTCATTTAATAGTTCGTAATCCATTACCCAATTACACCTCCTCTCCGCGCCACAACCGCCGCATTTCTGGCGATGTTTCCAACAGGTCGTCTAATGTGCCTTTCGCGGCAATACGGCCGTCAGCCAGCACAACAATCTGGTCCGCCCGTTGCAGCGCCAGACGACGATGGGAAACGACCAGGCAGGTAATTTCGGATTGCGGATTCCGAAATCCGATCAGTTCCTTCCATAACAACGCCTCTGTCTCTACGTCCAGGGCGCTAGAGAGGTCGTCGAAGACGAGGAGTTGGGGTTGGCGGATGAGCATACGGGCGGCGGCCGTCCGCTGTACCTGCCCGCCAGACAAACGCACCCCTCGGGGACCAACAACCGTATCCAGACCATTTTCTAATACAGCAATGTCGGGGGTGAGTACGGCCGTGTCCACTGCCCCGTTCAAATCCACCTCCACCTCCGGCAAACCGAGCAAGATATTGTTCCGCAAACGTTCACTAAACAGGCGCGGCACCTGCGGCGTATACGCCGAACGGGGCGGCACAAAAAAGGTAGCCGGATCAACAACCCGTTCCCCATTCCACAAAATCTCGCCACACTCTTTTGCTAACAGCCCTAACAACACCCGCAGCAAAGTCGTCTTGCCCGACCCAATACGGCCGGTAATGACGGTGAAAGAGCCGCGAGGGAGGGTGAAGGAGATGTCATTGATTGCGGATTTCGGATTGCGGATTGCGGAATGTGGACTGCCCGCTGCCAACTGAATACTGTTTACTGAATACTGGAAACTGAGGTTTTTTACTTCCAGCAGATGGAGTTCGTCAACGGCCGTACTCCCAGGCAAATGGATCATCGGCAATGGTTCGTGTTCATAAATCTCGCCATGGGCGACCAATGATTCTGGCGCAGCATAGGGCGTCATCTCCTGCATCCGGTCCAGCACCACCCGCTGTTGGGCAATTTCAGAGAGATAACTGCCAATATTGGCCGGAAAGCGAGAGACAAAAAAGAGGTAACTACTAAACAAGACAAAATCACCCACAGTGAAGGTTCCCTGAGACAGCGCCAACCCAGACAACAGTACCATGATAGCCACGGCAATATCCCCCAAGTTGTCATTGGCCGCCTGGAAGATAGCCCAAAACAGGCCAAAACGAACATTGGCCTGGCGGCGTTCTTCGTTGATAGCGCGGAAGTAGTGGGTGACGGCCGTTTCCGCATCCGCCACCTTCATCGCCTGAATAGCCCCAAAGGTCTCGCCTAGAAACGACGTCACCCGGCTGTCACTGACACGGGTTTCACGCACCAGGCGCAGAAAATGATTCCACGCCCAGCGCGTGAGGAAGAAAACTCCCGCCAGCGGCGCCATAGCCACCAGCGTAATAACTGGCGCAATTTGGAACATGATGATGACGGCGAAAAGTGTAAACAGAGCGTGTCCCACTACTTCAGGAATCCAGGTAGGGAAATCGGCAAAGTCGGCCAGATCATCATCTGTGCGGTTAATAACATCGCCGGTAGGTACGGGCAGCGGTTGGGCGCCCGGTTTACGCAAGATGTTTTGCAGGATGTTTTTACGCATCAGTGACTGCCCACCCAAACGTACTTTGGCGCTGCCCCATTCACCCAGCATATCGGCCGCCATACGGCCGACCTCCACAAAAACAATCAGGCCCAACAGCCAATACAAGGGTTCCAGGCTGATAGCCGTGTCGGTCAAGCCGTCATAATACTGCTTCTCCAGCCAACTGGGAATCAACCGCGTCGTAATAAAAAGGGAGATAAAGATAAGATTGAGCAAAAACCAGCCTGGTCGAAAACGTATCAGCGACCAAGTTCCGGTTTTGATGGGTAAGGGTTGTGTGGCCATAATATTTTTAGAGACTGGAGATTGGGAGATTGGAGATTGCGTACTCAAGACGGCAATCTCCAATCTCTAATCTCCAATCTCATACAAGTACCTCCTCCAACCCGGTTTGCAACAAGCCGTAAAAACGGGATTGGGGATTATTGGCTAAGATTATTCGTTCGCCTTGTTCGGCCACACGGCCGTGTTCCAGAATCAAAATATCGTCCGCCCGTTGCACGGTTCCCAAACGGTGGGCAATGATGATGGCGGTACGGCCGTACAGCAGCCGGTCAATGGCCCGTTCCAACAACTGTTCCGTCACCGGGTCCAGCCGGGACGACGCCTCATCCAGAATGATGAGATGGGGATCACGTAAAAAGACGCGGGTAAAAGCCAACAACTGCCCCTCCCCGGCCGATAATCCCTGCCCGCCAGACTTCAACATTGTGTCCAGACCATCAGGCAAATCATTCAGCCAGCTTTCCAGCCCCAGCGTTTTGATGGCGTCAATGATTTGATCATCACTGATGGGTTTGGCCTTCGGATCATAGTTGCGGAACAGGGTCAAGTTGTCACGCACAGTCGCTTCAAAAAGCTGCACCTCCTGCGTCACCATGCCAATATGCCCACGCAAATCGGACAAACCCACAGCCCGCACATCAATTCCATCCAGCGTAATGGCTCCGTTGTCCACATCATACAAACGAAAGAGCAAGCGCGTCAGCGTCGTTTTGCCGCTGCCCGTGCGCCCCAGCAGGCCCAGGATTTTGCCATGTTCTAACTCGAATGTGATGTTGGTGAGTACCTTAGGTAATTCGTAATCTGTAACTTGTAATCCGTCATCCGTCCGCCGTCCACCGTCTTCCACTAACTGATCTTTATAAGCAAACGCTACCCCATCAAACTGAACTGAGACAGCGCCGTCGGGTAATACGGCCGTAACCCATTCCTTTACATCTGGTTCAAGCTGAAAAAATTCATTGATACGGCCGATGCTGGCTACCGCTTTTTGCAAATTGCCCGCCTGTCGCCGAATATATTTGATGGGACTTTCCATGAGCGTGATGTAGGCCACCAGTAAATACATCGTACCAATCGTAATCTGTCCCTGGAGGTACAAAGCGCCTGCCAAGCCCAACGTCACCACCCAAACAATCACAAACAGTGTGTAGCTAGAATGAAATGTAACCCCGCCCCACAAATGAGCCTTCACCCGTCTATCAGCGACAAACGTCATTTTGGGATAGAGACCATTCATCACATACTGTTCGCCGCCATTGGCGCGAATGTCTTCCGTGCCGCCGATGCGTTCTTCTACATAACCATGCAAATCCGCATATCCCCGGCTGATTTCACCCCAGACACGGGTGGTAGGGCCATGAATCGCCCGCAGTACACCGACGGTGAGTACGGCGTACAACAGACCAATGACCCCAAAGCGAGGGTCTTCCCGAAACAACAAAACCAGAATACCAGCCAGCAGCAGCACACTGGCAAAGACCTGTACCACCAACTGGGAAAAGTATTCGGCTAGATGGCTCACATCCCCATCAATACGCTCGATCAATTCGCCGGGAGTTTTGAGCTTGTGGAAACCCATGTCCAGGCGCATACAATGTTCGGTCAGGTCGGCCCGCAGATTGTTGGTGGCGGCCCAACCCAGATCGCTGCCCACATAAGTTGAGGCCAACGTAATTACTTTTTGCACTAACACAACGACCAGAAAAACCAGCCCCATGCTTACCAACGGCCGTACCGCGCTGCCGCTTTCGGCCGTATCCAAAAAGCGACGGATTATTTGTGGAGCGACCAACTGCAAGCCAATGCTGCCCAATAGTAAGATGAACAGGAAAAAGACGCGGCGGCGATACGGCCGTAGATAGGTTTTAAGTAGTTGGACATTCGTCATAATCGTTTACCAATCCCGCCCCATATACGGCCGCCATAAATCCAGCGCTATTTGATGTGGGTTGGAGTGGACACCGAAACGGCCGTAATATTCACACACCCGTTGAATATCCCGTTCCAACAATTCAAACGCATGGGGATTGTGTCGCGCCTCCACCATCTGCGGAAAATCAATGATGAAAATTTTTCCTTCCCAATACAAAATGTTGTAGGCGGACAGGTCGCCATGAATCAGATGATTATCCAGCATCAGAGCCACATTTCCCATGGTGCATTGGTAGAGCGCCTGGGCTTCATCTTCCGGCAGCGTAATCTCGCTCAAAGTCGGCGCCGGCCCGTACTCATCGCCAATGTAAGCCATAACAATGGCGTTGCCCTGATGCCCAATCGGTTCGGGAACGTCTGCGCCCACTTTGTATAATTTGGATTGGGTTCGGTATTCGTTCCCAATCCACCACTGGATATCCACCGCTTTACCGAAGCCTGTTTTTTTACGTAGCGCCAGTTTGACGCGCCGACCTTTGATCTGCTTCCCTTCCGCATCGCGTAGTTGGCGGCCGGCTTTGTAAACGGCGTCATTTTTCAGATGGCGCAACATGCGCGGCCGGTACAACTTTGCCGCCAATAATTCATACCCGGTTGCCGGATGGGCGGTGCAGGCGTAAACATTGGCCTCTTTGCCCCCCTTTACAATGCGAGTGACGTCGGTCACAACCTCATCTCGGTAAAAGGGACCAACGGAGTTAATGACCCATTGTCGCTCATGGTGCAGCGGGTCGAGGGCGGCCGCGTAGCTGGGAACCCAGTTTGTAAAGTTGTCGTCCATATCTGTTAATTCTTGCCGGTTAATGGCAGCACGGCCGTTGCTCTTTTTCTGCTTCACTTTATGACCACGCGGCCGGGCACGATGCGTCGTACGGCTGTAGTCATCAAATTCATAATCATCGTATCGGTCTGTTATTTGGTTGATCATTACCTTTTCCTCTGTGAATGCGGATTTCGGAGTGCGGGTTGCGGAATAAAAACCACTCTTCTGCGCTCCATTTACATTCTTCGTACTGCGTGTTGTCTCTGAATTGTTCGGTGTCCGAACAAGGATGTTCGGGCTACAAATTTCCATTAAGTACCGTCTGTGGCAATGAAAGTAACCAATGTCACCGGAATCATTCAATTGGGTGAAAGGTTGTGGGGATCAAAAAAGCCACAGGTCATTCGCATTATGACATGCGGCTTGTTTCAGGCAACAAAAAAGCCACAGGTTGTACACCTGTGGCCGGGGTTTTTAGTATTCAGTTTTCAGTGGTCAGTTTTCAGTCAATATCTACTGAATACTACACACTGAATACTACACACTGGAAATTACCGGAGAGCAAGTGTACGCACATAACGCGAAACATTATCGCTTAGGTTCAATATTTCAATGAATTTTTGCATTTGCGCGTACCTCCTTTTTAGAGTCAGTCGTTTTATTAACCGGCGACAGTCTAGCATAACTACTGGGAATTGGTCAAGCATTTGCCCGATCTCAGATTTATTATTCCTCTTCGCCATAGCCAAGGAACTGTTCCTCTATCCAGCCGCGTGTGCCGTCTCCGGCCGTAACCTCCCGCCAGTTTGTACCCATGCGAATGGCCCGGCCCGGCTGCAAAATAACAATTTCCTGATCTTGCAGCACAACCACATTTTGGCCGCCAGGAAAGCGTCTGAGCCAGATGACGCTGCCACCCAGATTGAGTACGGCCGTTTCCCCATCAATCGGCGTCGGTGTAAATGTGGGGATGGAGGTTGGCGTGGATGAAGGTGTAGGCGTCTGTGTGGATGTAGCCGGGATGGGGGTGGGGGTATCCTCATTTGAGGATACGGCCGTCGCCAGCGGTTCATTAGTAGCGGTAACGGCCGTGTCTAATTCGTCAGCTTCGTCATTTCCAGAGGGCGGTCCGCCAAAAGCGCCGCTGCCAGAAGAAGCAGTTGTCGTGATGTTGGCGAATGGAGTCAGGTTGCTTTCAGGTACGGCTACTTCGGTTTCGCTCAGTACAAGCGTGGCTGGTTCACTCCCAGTTTCAGATGGTGGCTGAAAACCGGCATCCGATTGGTTGTCGGCGATTGTGGTAGGGGTGGGGGTGGTGGCGGCCGTGAATGAATCATCTAAAGGGACGCCAGCCAGAAAAAATCCTATTGACAGCAGCATCAAAGCCAGCGCATACCCCGTCAGCGTCTTCACCCGCAAATCCAGGCGCGACCCCGACAACCCCAAACGCAGCAGCGCTCGCGGCGACTGACCAATATACGCCAACAACATCATCAACAGCGCCCCTAAAAAAGTGACACCCATACCAATCAAAGTCCAGAAAGGAAACATACGCGAGATTATAACACCAGGTTCAGTTGCCGCGAGAAAAAAGCATTACGCTAATTATACGAATATTTTCTGGTATAATTAGACTATGTCTGAGCAAATCAAAATTACAGTATCCAACGAAATGCGAAACAAGCTAAACAAAATCGAAAAAAGGTTTCTGACATTGTTTATGATGTCGTAGAAAAAACCTTTCCCCAACAACTATCTGCCTCTGATCCATCAAGAGATAAAATGATAGGAGAGGTGGATACCTACAAAAAATTACACCCCCAATTAGTTAAACAATACCTGGGCAAGTTCGTAGCAATTTTTCAAGGTGAACTTGTGGATCATGATGCAGACAAAGAGGCTTTGTTTTTTCGTATTAAAGAAAATTTTCCCGATCAAGTTGTATTGCAAAGACAGGTGTTACCAGATCCTGATCCCCTTTTGCATTTTCGCTCACCCCGACTCCTGCAAAAATGAATATACATTTTGAATACGATCATCAGTATCTTCCGCCCGCTCCTATTATCGAAATAACTGTTGATGGCTACTCCCAAAGCGTAGAACCTCTCGTCATCCGGGCCATGATTGACTCTGGTGCAGATGGCACAATGATCCCGATACAAGTCCTAGCAAAAATCGAAGCAACTTATACGGATTCTGTACGCATGAGCGGCATAACTGGTGGAAATGAACAGCGGGATCGGAATCGTGTTCGCATTCAGGCGACATTGTGATTAGAGGTATTGATGCTGTAGCGACAGATTTTGAAGATGTGGGTCTCATTGGGCGGGACGTCCTGAATCAACTGATCGTGACCCTCAATGGTTTAGCCACAGAGACAACAATTTCCGATCAATAAAACGCAACAGCACCCGCGGCGACTGGCCGATATACGCCAACAACATCATCAACAGCGCCCCCAAAAAGGTGACGCCCATACCAATCAAAGTCCAAGATGGAAACATGCGCGGGATTATAACAAAAGAGATTGAGGGATTTAATCTCCCTAATCTCCCAATCTCAAAAATAGACCAGCTAATAAACCACAATTCGAGGTTGGTCATCGTTTCGGCCACCCTTGACTGTTATACCCGCGAAGGTGGGTATCCAATCCTCAAAGAAGATGGATTCCTGCCTTCGCAGGAATGACAATGGCCGAAACGATGACTATCCCCCACAATTTCTTAAGATTGATCCCGTTTACGCAAAAAGGCGGGAATATCAATGTTGTTGGGTTGGAAAGATGGTTTCGATGTCTGGTGCGGTTTGGGAACCGACGGCCGCTGCGGTGCAGTCACCCGATTCGTAGAGACAGATTCACGGCTCATCACTCGTGTATCCGACCGTGTCATACGGTGCATCAAAGGCGAGCCATGCTCAAAGCCGGTGGCAATCACAGTAATTCGCACCTCGTCGCCCATGTTGTCATCAATCACCGCCCCAAAGAACAGGTTGGCGTCTGGATGGGCTGTTTCTCGAATGATGGAGGCCGCTTCGTTAATCTCCATCAAACTCAAATCGGGGCCGCCGGTTACATTAAACAAAATGCCTTTTGCCCCATCAATGGTCACATCCAACAAATTGCTGGACAGCGCTTTTTCGGCCGCACTGCGAGCGCGTTCATCCCCTTCGCCACAGCCTACTGCCATCAGAGCGGCGCCACCCAAAGACATGACCGTTTTTACATCGGCAAAATCCAGATTAATTAAGCCCGGCACGGTAATTAACTCGCTAATACCCTGTACCCCTTGCAGCAGCACCTCATCAGCCAGCTTGAAGGAGTCCAGTAAGGAAATACGGCGGTCGGCCGTTTCCAGCAAACGATCATTGGGAATCACAATCAACGTATCCACTTCTTCCTTTAAGCGTTCAATGCCCGTCTCGGCCGCTCGCATCCGCTGCCCACCTTCAAACGAGAATGGTTTGGTGACAACCCCAACCGTCAAAGCGCCTTCATCGCGGGCTGCTTTAGCTACGATGGGCGTCGCTCCTGTGCCAGTTCCGCCACCCATACCGGCCGTTACAAAAACCATATCCGACCCCTGCAAAACCTGGTGCAATTCTTCTAAAGATTCTTCGGCCGCTTTAGAGCCAATTTCAGGATCCCCCCCAGAACCCAGGCCGCGTGTGGTACGGTCGCCAATGGCTACCTGCGTACGGGCGTTACTGCCCCGCAGCGCTTGCTGATCGGTATTTACGGCCACAAAATCTACGCCGGCAATATTCTCGGCAATCATGCGATTAACCCCATTACTGCCACCGCCACCCACGCCAATCACCCGGATTAAAGCGGAGCCTTCTGCGGCTGGCATTCGCTGTAACGTTGCTGTTCCTTGTTTATTGTTCATCTCTTCACCCTCTCTAAACTTCGGATTTGGATGACAGGTTGTCAATTGATATGACCAATCCGCAATCCACAATCCGCATTCAAATCATCCTGGTAATAACGTCTTTAATAAGGAGCCAACACGCTGTCCCCATTCACGGTGATGGCCGCGTGGTTGGTAAATCTGGTTATCGCTCATCGCCCAACGCAGCAGTCCCACGCTGGTAGCGTAAGCCGGTGAATAGAGTTGGTCTACCATCCCCAACAGATTACGTGGTTGGGCCACGCGGGCGGGCACATTTAAGACATCCTCGGCAATTTCTGTAATTCCCCGCAGTTGTGATGATCCTCCGGTCAATACAATGCCCGCTGGCAGCAAGCCATCATACCCACTGCGCTTCAAATCTTGCAGCACCATCTGGAAAATCTCTTCTACCCGTGCTTCAATCACATACGCCAAATCTTGACGGCCGACCTGAATCTTCTCGCCGCCAAATGGTTCAATCGTAAACACATTTTCGGAATCAATTTTGTGAGGGCGGCAGTCGCCATATTGAATTTTTACCTGTTCAGCCACTTCATACGGGGCGCGTAAGCCAATGGCAATGTCGTTGGTGATGTGATAGCCGCCGGAGGGGATGACACGGGTGTACCACGCTTTCCCTTCGGCATAAAGGGCAATGTCTGTTGTGCCGCCACCGATGTCGGCCACAATAACCCCCATTTCCAGCTCATTAGGCTCCAATACCGCTTCACCAGAAGCCAGAGCATTGAGTACATATTCGGCCGGGGCAATACCTACATTTTGGCAGCATTGGCCCAGGTTGAGCAGGGCGTGTTTATCGGCCGTTACAATATGCGCTTCAACTTCCAGCCGGAAACCGTGCATACCAATGGGGCTGCGGACGCCTACCTGATCATCAATCTTGTAACCGCGCGGGATAATATGTACAATCTCACGATTTTGGGGCAAAGGGATAGCCTGGGCAATGTCCAACGCTTTTTCAATGTCCTCGGCCGTTACGCCCCGCTCATTACGGCCGATAGACACAATGCCTGTATTATTAGTGGAACTAATATGTTCCCCGGCCATACTGACCAGCGCCTGAGACAGATCATAGCCAGATGTTTGTTCTGCCTGCTCAATAGCGGCCGCCAAAGCCAACGAAGCTTCAGCCACATCTATGACCATGCCTTTACGCATACCCCGCGAAGGAGCAATACCCAGGCCAATAATCTGTAACTGGCCTTCACGTACCTCTCCCACCACAGCACAGATTTTTGTGGTACCGATGTCTAACCCGAAAATGATGTTTGCCATATTCCAAAACCCTCTACTATGTTGGTAATTGGGTAATTAGATTGTTTTGCAAAAATAGTGAATAATAAATTGTGAACTGTTGTCGTCCCGTATTTCATTCACAATTCACAATTAATTGTTCATTATTCGTAACTGTACAGGTGCGACGCACTTTTCCCAGAGTAATGTCAATGCCGCTGCTCTTTGCAAGTGCGTCGCACCTCTGGAAGCTGAATAGTTACCATTATTCATTATGTCTTTTTCCAGACTTCGCTGGAAAAAGACATAGTTATTCAATCACTTAATTACTCAATTATTGCCCCTGATAAAACGGCCGTTCCTGATTCGCCACATTGATATATCGAGGAGTAATCCCTTGCGCCAATAGTTCCTCGACGACGGTTTCATACACGACCAGCTTTTGGGTCATGTCTGTGCCTACGCCAAAATAAGCTCGCCAGCCACGGCCGTCCTGATAACTCAACCCACCACCCGGCTGATAATAGAGCCGGTCAATATTGGGACGCAGTGTACGCAGTTGCAGCGCGCCGGCCAATGCTTCACGGGGCACAAAAGCGACATTTGCTTCGGCCGCAGTCGCTTCTTCATCGGCCGTCGTTTCCCCTGTTGGTTGGGCTGCCATTTCTGATTCAATAATCAACAATCCAACGGCTTCAGAGCGAGAGGGGAGCAAACGGCCGTAGCGCGTTACCCAAAACTGATTCCCATTCTCTACCCAAACGGCAATGGGGGAATTTTCTTGCACCCAAACATGGACCCGGTTCGGCCATTGCAAGCGTACTGTAGCCGAAAGAACGCCCGGCACACCCATAATACCGGCCGCCGCTTTGGCTGGATCAGCCGCAAAAATATGTATACCCGCCAGATTGCTGGCCGAAACCAATTCCGTCGCCGGAATAGCATGTGACCCATCTACCGGAATTGTCGTCAAGTAAAACTGCTCGTCAGATCCAATTAAAAAGATGGCAAATACAACCATCGCCAGCAAAATCAGGCTGACCCAACGCGCCGAAAAAACGACTTGCTTAATACCGGCTACAGGCAGATGCACCCGCCGCGCATTCCGTCGCCGCCGCTTCTTAGCCGTCTTAGATACACGCAGCTTTGGCCGAGCCACATAAGCAGCCGAATCCATCCGCCGCATTTTAGGCTGCTTCCGCAATCGCTTTTTACCGGATCGTCGTGTTAGTCTCATTATCAAACTTGAGATTGAGAGATTATGAGATTAGAGATTGCGTTTCCAAAATCTCCTAATCTCCCAATCTCCTAATCTCTAACCTCAAAACTCTTCTTCAAATTCTCTTTTTCCTCATGCCGCTCAATCGCCAACGCAATCAATTTATCCAATAATTCGCTGTAGGAAACGCCGCTGGCTGCCCACAGTTTGGGGTACATAGAGATATTGGTAAAACCGGGGATGGTGTTGATCTCATTGAGGTACAACTTGCCATCATCCTTGTCTAGCAATAAATCTATCCGACCCAGTCCGGCGCAATCAATCGCCCGGTACGCCTGTATGGCTAACGTTCGCACCTCGGCCGCCAATTGTGGGGGGATGGGTGCGGGAATGAGCAGTTCCGAATCATCGCTGACATATTTAGCCACATAATCATAAAAATTGTGCCGCGGCCGAATTTCACCTACCACGCTGGCTGCCGGATTGTCGTTGCCCAAAACAGAGATTTCCAATTCACGGGCATTGATGCCTTGCTCAACAACAATGCGCCGGTCATAAACGGCCGCTTCATCCAACCCTGCTTCCAATTCAGCCCGATTATTGCATTTACAAATGCCCACACTGGAGCCTAAATTGGCCGGTTTACTGAAAACGGGATAGCTGAGTTCCGCTTCCAGAACATCTAAAACAGTCGCTTTGTTTGCCCGCCATTCACTGCTCAAAACAAGTTGCCAGGGCAAGATAGGTAAGTCCGAAGCCGTCATCACCTGCTTAAAAATAGCTTTATCCATGCCCACGGCCGAACCAACTACACCGGCGCCCACATAAGGCAAATTTGCCAATTCCAATAAGCCTTGCACTGTGCCGTCTTCACCATAAGGGCCGTGCAACACAGGGAAAATAACGTCTAGTTGGGTCACGGCCGTTAAACCCACCGGCCGTTTCTCTACCTCTTTCACCTGCATCAAACTAGCCGATTGGGGATCGGGCAGTAATGTAGCCGGTTGGGGCGTCTGTCCTTCTGTCAAAGCCGCCATCGCATCGCCTGCCAGCCAACGGCCGTGTTTGTCAATCCCAATCGGAGCCACATCATACTTTTCCGGATCCAACGCCTGCATCACCGACTTGGCCGACTGCAACGACACTTCATGCTCGCCAGAACGGCCGCCGAAGATAACGCCGACCCGTATTTTTTGTGTGTGAAGATTATCCGTCATCCGTCATCCATTATCCGTTATCCGTCGTCCATCATCCATCAAAATCCCAATCACCCACCAACTCCACTTCCAAATCCATTTCCACACCAAACTGCTCTCGTACCGAATTCCATGCTTCGGCAATCAGGCTGCGAACATCATCAGCGCGGGCGGTTTCATCATTCACAAAAAAGTTGGCGTGTTTTTCCGAGATGTGAGCGCCGCCCACACAATACCCTTTCAATCCGGCCGCTTCAATTAAATAACCGGCATAATAATTTTCCGGGTTCTTAAACATAGAGCCAACAGTGGCCCCCCCAGGTTGAGTTTGTTTGCGATGGGCAGTAAACCCTTCGGCGCGGGCAACCAACACTTCTACAAGTTCCGGCGTCATCACCAATTCGGCCGTTAACACAACGCGGCGGGAAATTTCACGGCCGTGTTCCTTCTTAAACACACTGTGGCGATACGCATACTCCATTTCATGATTATTGTAAATGCGTACCCCGCGACCCGGTTCCCACACCGTTGCTGCTTGCAATGTCGTTGCCATAGCGCCACCATGCGCCCCAGAATTACCCACAACTGCGCCGCCGACCGTGCCCGGCACACTGACCGCCCATTCCAGACCGCCTAACCCTTTGCCAATACACTGTCGCGCCAGAGAGGAGAGGTTTGCTCCAGATTCGGCCGTGCAAACCACATGTGCCCCTGTATGCCGGAAATGTACCAATTTAGCCCGGTTCATAATCACCAACCCACGCACCCCTTCTTCGGCTACCAAGATATTGGAACCGCCGCCGAGAATAAAATACGGGATATGTTTGCTGTAAGCCAGATCGACCGCTTTTTGCAGTTCGGCCGCGTTATACACTGTCAAAAACATTTGCGCCGGACCACCTACTCTGGCCGATGTGTATTTGGACAGGGGTACCTCCATCTGAAAATCATCCCCAAAGGTTTCCTGAAACAGGTTAAAAACGGATTGACGCACGGTGGTTATTGTATTCATAGTTGTTGATTGCTGGTTGCTGATTGCTGGTACTATAAGCTACCAGCCACTAGCCACCATCCACTTATAATTTCCTTTTCGATAAATCTTGCAAAATCCATTGTCCAACTTCGTTGCCGTCGCCGGCCCCCAATGTCAGGATAACATCGCCAGGACGTACCCGGTCTAAAATGTAAACAGCCGCTTCATAACGATCTGCAATATGAACAGCTTGAGGATGGTTCATGGCCCGGAGGACAACGGCCGTGTCCATTCCCAACGTATCTGTTTCCCGGCTGCGGTAAATATCCAACGCCACCACCCGGTCTGCCTCCTGAAAACAAGCAGCGAACTTATCCAGCAGCAGCTTTGTGCGGCTAAATGTGTGTGGCTGCCACACCACCCAAATACGGCGGCCCGGATACCGCTGTCGGGCAGCTTGCAACGTCACTTTGATTTCAGTGGGATGGTGAGCATAATCATCAATCACCGTCACATCGCCCACTTCTCCAATGACCTGAAAGCGCCGATTTATACCATGAAAAGCAGCCAAAGCCGTCCTGATAACGTTAAAATCTATGCCCAAATCCAGAGCGACAATGATGGCGGCCGTGGCATTCAAAACATTGTGTCTACCAGGTACACGTAAACGGGCCAGACCTACCATCTCTCCTTCCGTTTCCACCAAAAAATCTGTGCCACCCAGTGGATTATCCCGTAAATCTACCGCTTCAAAAGTGAGCCTGGGTGTGTCCTCATTGCCCAAACCATAAGTCGTCATTTCCACCCTAGGCAGATCTGATTTGTTCATCAGGCGAGCTACACCAGGATCAGCAGCGCACAGAATCAGCCGCCCGCCTTCTGGCAGCAGCCCAGCAAATTGACAATACGCTTCTTCATATGATTTGGCAGTGGGGAAAATGTCCGGGTGGTCATGCTCAATATTGGTGATGATGGCTACCTCTGGTTTTAGACCCAAAAACATATGGTCATATTCATCCGCTTCAATGACAAAAGTGTCGCCTTCACCGTAACGGCCGTTGCTACCCAAAGATGGAATCACCCCGCCCAAAATCACGGTGGGGTCCATTTCCGCTTCCAGTAAAATCTGGGCAATCATCCCCGTCGTTGTCGTTTTACCATGTGTCCCAGCCACAGCAATACCAATCGAACCATTCATCAGATAACCCAAAAAATCAGCCCGTTTCAAGACCGGAATACCATTCATCTGGGCGGCCTGTATCTCTGGATTTGTCATTGCGGCCGCCGACGTCATTACTACCGCCTCCGCACCGGCAATATGTTCCGTTTTGTGTCCTTCATAAATCGTAGCGCCTTCATTTTGCAAAATGGCAGTGACCTCACTCAACTGCATATCCGACCCCGACACCACAAACCCACGCCCCAACAATACCCGCGCAATGGCCGACATCCCCGACCCGCCAATGCCGATGAGGTGAATGTGCGTATTGGGTTTAAGGGTGAATATCGCTTTTTTCATCGTTAAAAATAATGAGATTGGAGATTGGAGATTGAATCTCCAATCTCTTCTCTTCTCTTCTCAAATCATCACAATAATCACAAACAAAAACATAATAACCATCAAATAAGGCAAATATGGCGCCAACAACGGCATAGGCAAACGGGCAATCATACCGGCGGCCGTCGAACCCACTTCCGGCCGTATAATGACAGACACATCAAACGGATAAGATACGCCTGGAGCCAGTTGCACCCACGAACCTGGGCCAGCATGTTGATATTCCAGAAATGACCAGATTGCTCCGGCAATGAGATAACCATTGACGCCGCCCACAATAGCGCCCAATAATTTGTCTTGAAAAGTGTCTCGCGGCCGTAAGCGGGCGCTAATACTCCCCGAAAGCCGAGGACTTTGATAGCTAAAAAAAGCCAGGAAAAGCAGAAAGCCAGTGTAAAGATAAAACTGCCTTTTTTGAGCCAACACCGGGTCTCCTAAAGCATCGGGTAACTGTCCGACTCTGCCTAGAAACAAAAAGCCAAATTGATTGATAATGAACAAAGCCAAAACCAGACCCGACATGGCGACCACTTCTCTGGCCCAACCACGCAGCGCGCCCACTAAGGCAAAAGCGCCTATACAAATCCAAAACAGTACCGACAAATTCAGCATCTATGGTGTCCTTGTCTGGAGATTGAAAGGCTGGGAGATTGGGAGATTGAATACATCCACAATCTCCTAATCTCCCAATCTCTTAATCTCCTGCTCCATAATCAACTTAGCCAGATTTGCAGCCCCATCCGGTTTGTCTAACACTTTTGCCGCCTGGCTCATTTGCTGCAATCTTGTTTCATCGTTCAACAGACTCACAATCGTGGGTAGAAGTTCTGTTTCTGAGGTTTCATCGGTAAGCTGCACGGCCGCGCCTCGTTCCACCATATAATCTGCATTCACCTTTTGATACCGCCACGCCCAGGCCAGCGGAATCATAATTGCCGGTAAGCCAAAAGCGGGACATTCACCCAACATACTGGCGCCGGCGCGGGCTACTGCCAAATCGGCCGCCCGATAAGCGGCGCCCATCTTTTCATGTAAATAGGAATACGGCCGATACCAGCGCTTCAATGCTTCCGGCATCATTCGCCAATTCGCCTCCGTTTCCGGCCAGGTCAACTTGCCGCTGATATGGATGACCTGCGCCGTTTGCAATAGTTTCGGCAAAATCTGTATCAACGCCCGATTTATAGCCCGCGCGCCCCGGCTGCCGCCAAACACAAATAAGGTGGGGCGCTCTGGTTGCAGATCAAATCGGGCCAACGCTTCTGCCTGACTTAACGAAACTGCCGCTCGCAGTTCCGGCCGTACTGGATAACCAGTCACGACCAGTTTCTCGGCCGGTACATATTGGGCTGAACCGGCCGTCGTCGCTCCAATTTTGCGGGCAAAACGGAGGGCAAAACGAATCGAAGACCCTGGCTCTACATCGGGACAATAAATAGTAATGGGCACATTCTTCAAGCGGCAGGCCCCTGTTACGGGAACGGCCATGTAACCACCGGTCATAAACATCACATCAGGACGAAAACGGTGCACAATCCGCAGCGCTTTGGGTACGCTGGCGACCAGTTTGGTTCCATTCTTCACCTTCACTGGCAAAGAGACGCCAGCAATTGCACCACCACTGATCGTTTCTAATCTCAATCCGGCTTGTGGTACCAATGTCTCTTCCATTTCACCCGTTGTTCCTATCCACAAAATATCTTCTTGGGCAACACCTGCCTGTTGCAATTCTGTTGCCGCTGCCAAAGCGGGATAAATACCGCCGCCTGTGCCGCCAGCGCAAATCAATACACGCATATTAATTCTTACGAGTTCGCAGCGGCCGTTCCGATTTTGGACGGGATCGTTTAACTGTCCTTACCGGCTGCGGCCGTGATTGCAGCGCCTGATCGCGGGAAATATTCAGCAACACACCCACTGCCACCAGCGAAATAACCAGCGACGACCCACCATAACTTAAGAAGGGAAGGGGGATGCCAGTGAAGGGGATAACGGCCGTGATCACCGCAATATTCATCAACGCCTGATACCCCAACCAACAAGTGATGCCCAACGCCAATAAAAAGCCAAAACTATCCCGCGCATTCCGTGCTGTGCGAATACCGCGCCACATGAGCAGCAGCAGCAAACCAATCACAATCAAACTGCCCATCAACCCTAACTCTTCACCTAAAATAGCAAAAACACCATCCGTATGCGCCAGTGGCAGCGGGCCAAATTTTTGCGTGCTTTCACCTAATCCGACGCCTGTCAGGCCGCCACGTCCCAAGGCAATGAGAGATTGCTGCACATGCCAGCTTGCCTGTTCCGGATCACGCAGGGCTTCGGTGTAACTATCTATACGCGCGGCCGCATGAGGCAGTGCGGTAATCAATAACATAAAAACCGCCCCACCAACGACACCGGCAATCGCAAACTGTCGCCAATCTGCTCCGGCCACAAAAAAAACGGTAAAACTGATCAGGGCAATCAATCCGGCCGTACTCAAATCTGGCTGCTGCACAATTAGAGCGCAAATCACGCCGGTAATAATTGAAAAGGGTAGCAGGCCATATGTCACTTGTTTGATACGCTCTCCTTTTGTAGAGAGCCAATGAGTGATGTACAAAATCGTGGCTAGTTTAGCTACCTCAGAAGGTTGGTAAGAGCCTTCATAGAAACCACGCTGCGCCCCAAAAATACGCTCGCCGAAAAACAGCACAATAATCAAACCGACCAGCGTAACAATCATTAACGGAATAGAAACCCGGCGCAGAATATGATAATCAAACTGCATCATTATCAACATTAAGCCGAGACCAATAACCAGGGCTGTCGTCTGCCGCCGGAAGTAGTAGGTGGCGTCTTCTTGAAAACGGAGACCATAATCAAAGGTGGTGCTGTAAACCATCAGCAGCCCCACAACCAGCAGTCCGGCTACCGCCAGCAGCAGCCAATAATCAAAATGAAAGCGTAAACCAGGTTTAACCCGGCTGCTTTTTTTACGAATGACGTTTACAGTTGCCATGTTTCAGTTTCCAGTAATCAGTTTTCAGATAGGTGTTTTCGCGAGAAGCGCCACTGCACACTGAACACTAACTACAAGTTCCTCACCAACTCCCGAAATTCCTCGCCACGCAGGGCGAAATTATCATAGGCGTCAAAGCTGGTTCCGCCAGGGGAAAGGAGAACAATGTCGCCAGAAACGGCCGTTTCCACTCCCATTTGTACCGCTTCAGCCACCGTTTCTACTCGTGTGAGACCCAAAGGGTTTCCTAAACCCTTTGGGTCTTGACTGGTTATCTTCGCCTCCAACATCTCCGCCAGCTCGCCAAACAAAATAAGATGTTTAACCCGCTGGCTAACAACGCGCGTCCATTCATCCCACTGCATATCCTTGTCCTGACCACCGGCCAGTAAAATAAGCGATTCATCAAACGCGGCCAGAGCAGCCAGGGCGCGTTCTGGGGCGGTGGCAATGCTGTCATTGATATAACGTACCCCGCGCCGTTCGCGTATCAATTCCAGCCGGTGTTCTACGCCAGAAAAGGTACAAATCGCTTCATACATGGCTTCAGCTGGAATGCCAGCTGTGTCGGCCAACGTAACGGCCGCACACACATTCAACAAATTATGACGGCCGCGTAACTGCACATCCTCTACATGACACACGACCGTTTCCCGTCCATTCCGTAGCCAGATTTTGTCCTCGTGCAAAAATACACCGTCGGTCACCGGCTTTTCCAGACTGAATAAACGTAAACGACCATTAACCAGCGGCCGTAAAGCCAACGACCCGGCGTCATCCAAACACAACACAGCCACATCAGCCTCCGATTGGTAATGCAAAATATTGGCTTTGGCCTGCGTGTAAGCTGTCATCGTCTTGTGCCGGTCAAGGTGATTGGGCGTAATGTTCAATACGGCGGCCACATGGGGCGCTGTTTCCCAAATTTCCAATTGGAAACTGGAAAGCTCCTGCACCACCACATCATCCGCTTCCATTTTGTGTAGATCGGCAATTAACGGCCGTCCGATATTGCCACCCACCCAGGTACGCCGTCCGGCCACCTGAGCCATCACCCCAGTCAACGCCGTTGTTGTTGTTTTGCCGGCCGAACCAGTAATGCCAATAACATCCGTCGGAGTACGGCGGATGAATTCCTGCTCATCATTCGTGATGGGAAATCCCCGCTGTCGTGCTGCCTGCACAAAAGGTGCATCAGCGGGTACGCCGCCACTAATCGCTAACATGTCAGTTCGTTCCAATAATGTCATCGGATGTTCTCCTAAGACAATTGATAGTTGCAGGTCGCTCAACTCGTCCAAATCAGACTGCAATGCTGCGGCCGAGCGTAAATCAGATATTGTCACCTTTGCGCCAACGCCAACAGCAAACCGGGCCAACGCCTTCCCCTGCCGCGCCAGTCCTAGAATTAGGAGTCGTTTGCCTGTTAATGGGTCCATTTTTGTAGCCCGTGTTCCGTGTTCCGTGTTCCGTATACAGTTTACGGGCTACGGATTACGGCCTACGGTCAAATAAGAGCCAACGCCATCCCAATCATCGCCCCAATCAGGCCAACCAGCCACCAGCGCTGCACAATTTGGGTTTCGCTCCAACCCAGGAGGACGAAGTGGTTATGTAGGGGGGCCATTTTGAACGGCCGTAAATCCCGACCCAAAAACCGCCGCGTCAATACGGCCGAGGCCACCTGAATCATCACCGATAACGTCGTCGCCAGAGGGATGATGGCGATGATGGGCAAAATAAGCCATTGGTTGGTAAGCAGCGCAATTGTGCCCAACGCGCCGCCCAACGCTTGCGAGCCGACGTCCCCCATAAACATCTGCGCCGGATGGGCGTTGTACCAGAGAAAAGCAAAACATGCGCCCACCGTTACAAATGAAAACGTCAGCAAAAATTGTTGGTCTTGCATGGCGGCAATAATGCCAAAAGCGACAAAACAAGTGGCCGAAATCAATCCGGCCAATCCGTCCAACCCATCTGTAAAATTTACGGCGTTGGCAAAGCCGGTAATGACCAGCGTGGCAATGGGAATGTAGATAATGCCGATGTCAATCAGGTAGGGAACAGTCGGAATAGCAATCCAGCCATGTCCATCGTTCACCAAAAAATAGATTGCCAACGCGGCCGCCAATGCAATGCCCAGTTGAAACCAGATTTTAACCCGCGCTAACATGCCTTCACCCGGCCGCAGCCGGAAACCCTGGTAATCGTCAATGCCACCTAAAATAGCGTAAGCGACCATGACGCCCAGGGGAATAATGACGCTTTCAGCAATTTCAATCGTCTGCACCAAAGCCACAATATTGACAACAATTGTAATCAGCACAACCCAACCCACAATCAACAAACCACCCATAGCCGGCGTACCCATCTTAGCCATGTGGGATTCTGGTCCTTCAATACGTATTTGTTTACCTAAACGCAGTCGTCGCATCATTTCTATAAACGGCCGTCCCCAGATGACAGCCAGTAAAAAAGTGAATCCACCGATAGTTAGAGCAAAAGGCATAAAAGTAATTTGAGATTGGAGATTTTCAACTTCTCAATCTCCTAATCTCTTAATCTCCAATCCCCTTCAATCATATCTTCCTAACGCCGTCACAATGCGGTCCATCCGCATTCCATATGATCCCTTGATCAGAATGACATCTTCTTTTTCAATGCGGGCTTCAACGACGGGGACGGCCGTGGTCGCATCCGTTGCCAGGGCTACTTTTTCTGCTGACAATCCTGCTTGCACAGCCTCTTCAGCAATCCAACGCGCCCGCTGTCCTACAGCCACCAATTCATCAGCCACATCCGCTGCGCGTCTCCCAATCAACCGGTGTGACAACTCTTCCATGTAGCCCAACTCCAACATATCGCCCAACACGGCCAAATGACGGCCGGGAAAATCTTCCAGTAAATTCAACGCCGCCAGGGTAGATTCTGGATTGGCGTTGTAAGTGTCATCAATAATAAGCGAATTTTTCGGGCCGGGAGCCGATACCAGACGCAGTTCAACAGTTTCATCCTGCAAACCGCGCACAATAGCATCCCAATTCATGCCTACTGTCAGCCCCACGGCCGTCGCCCGCAGTGCCGTATGTACCGAATGACGGCCAATGAGGGGGACATGAATATTCAGATGATCATGGCCGTAATGGAGTGTAAAACGCACCCCATTCAAGCCCATAGATTGGATATTGTCGGCCCATAAATCGGCGCGGCCGTCCAATCCATATGTAAAAATTTGGGCCTGCGTATGATCAGCCATACTCATCACCCGGTCGTCATCCCGGTTCAAAATAGCAGTGCCATTAGAGGGCAGCGCTTCTACCAGTTCTTGCTTGGCGGCCACAATCCCTTCCATACTACCGACTCGCTCCAGGTGAACGGTGCCAATGAGCGTCACCACGCCAATTTCTGGCTGGGTCATCTCGCATAAAGCAGCAATCTCGCCGGGTACATACATTGCCATTTCCAAGACAGCTTTTTGGTGAGACGGCCGTAAATCAAACAAAGCCATGGGCAATCCCAAAATACTATTACGGTTGCCAGGCGACTTAAACGTCTCAAATTGCTGCGCCAGCACCGCCCGGGTTAACTCTTTTGTGCTGGTTTTGCCGACACTACCAGTTATGCCAATCACCTGTACTGCGAAGCGAGCGCGCCACGCTCTGGCGGATGCTTGCAAGGCGGCGATTGAATCATTCACCACCAGGCAAACGGGCGTGGACGTGCTTAAGGGCCTGGGGATCGGCGGGGTCCGACCATCACGTAAATCTATCATCGTGACATCGCCCGGTATCGGCCGTTCTACCAATGCCGCAATCGCTCCGCGAGTAAAGGCATCAGCCACAAAGTCATGGCCGTCTAGCTGTTCGCCACGTTCGGCAACAAACAGGCAGCCCGGCTCAACTTCGCGGCTGTCCATCACCACAGACGAAATCGCCGGTTCAGCGTCGGTCGCTTCATACTGCGGATTCAGGGTTTGGATGAAAGTTGCTAGTGTCAGCATCTTAACTTCATAATCCGTATTCCGTATACCGTAACTCGTGTTCAGATTACGGAACACGGCTCACGGACTACCATTCCTCGCCGCTATAACATCCGCCTGCAAACGGATGTTATCCGGGGGGATATCTAATAAGATAACCAGTTCGGCAGCTAATTTGGCAAAAGCTGGGGCGGCCGTGAGCGACCCCCACGGTTGGGATTTCGGCCGATCAAGTTTGACATAAATAATTACCTCTGGATTGTCGGCCGGCAGCCAGCCAATAAAAGAACCAATGACATCATCGGGCAGGTAAATACCATTTTCGGCAATCTGGGCTGTGCCTGTTTTACCGGCAATGGTGTAGCCAGCCACTTTAGCTTCAGACACTTCGCGGGCAACGGCCGTAATTGCCATGGCATTAACCTGCTGCGCCACTTCTGGGCTGATGGGACGGCCCAAAACAGTTGGTTCATGAGTAAATGTGCCGTTCTCGCTGCGAATTTCCTGCACCAGATAAGGCTGCATAATCTGCCCATTGTTAGGAATAGCCGAAATAGCGGAGATCATCTGCAAAGGTGTGGCCGCAATCCCCTGCCCATACGCATTGGTTGCCAACGTAGCCTCTGTCCAAAACTCCTCGCCGGGCAGCCACATCGTCCCCCCCGCTTCTGACATCAAATCAATTCCGGTGGGATGGCCAAAGCCAAATTTTTGCATGTATTCGTAATAAATATCTGACCCCAAACTAGTAGACAACGTAGCTGCCCCTACATTTAATGACCGGGATAGCAAAGTCGTCATATCGGTCAAACCCGGCGCGCTGCGATCCCAATTATATGTTTTATGGCCGCCTATTTCCAATATACCGGCGTCATAATAAGTAGATTGGGGAGTAAACAGACCTGAATCCAATGCGGCCGCCATCGTCACTAATTTCATCACCGAACCAGGTTCGTGCTGCTGTTGCACGGCCGGGTTTTGCAGTATCTCTTGGGTTTCGTCATAAAAAGTGTAGGGGTCATAACAAGGGCTACTGACCATCGCCAATATCGCTCCGGTACGCGGATCCATCACAATAATAGAGCCGCTAATGGCACGATGTTCGGCTAACGCCTGTTGTAAATGCTGCTCCACCAGATACTGCAGAGAACGATCAATCGTCAGCGTCAAGTCGGCGCCTTCATGGGCAATGACACTTTCTTGGGAAGTAAGGGGGGAAATGTTGACTACGGCCGTGGCTGCTTCCCCGGCCAATTCGCGCTGATAATACCCTTCTAAACCGGCGCCGCCGCTACCTTCAAAATCTACATAGCCTAAAATATGGCAAGACAATTCCCCTTGCGGGTAATAGCGACGGGGCAAGGGGTCTAGCTGAATCTCATCCGCATAATCCAAAGCGCGGATAATGCCGGCTACATCTTCACCAATACGGCTTTCTAATAAAATAAAGGGTTGGTCAGATTCAATTGCCCCCAATATTTCGTAGCGTGGCTTTTGCAAAATAGAGGCCATATCGGTGGCTACCCGTTCTGGATTTGTGACCAGACGCGGGGAAATACCTACCTGAAAATCGGCCGTATTAGCCGCCAGCACCGCCCCATTGCGATCATAAATCATACCCCTATCTGGTCGGGCAATGACGCGAACTTCGTCGCTGGCTTTGTCGGCCCAGGTTCCGGCTTGCAATACCTGAAACAACACCAATCGTCCTACAATGACGATGGTGGCAATGGTAAGGCCGGTAATGATGACAGCCAGGCGTCGCTGCTGACTTTTATTCATTGGCCTCACCTTGCACAAAGTCACCCACCTGGCTCTGTAAACTGAGCCAGAGCGCTTCGGTCATTGTTTCTGGTGGTTTGGGACGGGGCACGGCCGTCGCCGGTGGATCCAATGGCGCGATGCCTTCAGCTACGGCCGGATAATCGGGAATGATAATGTAATCAATATCATCCGAGTCGGCCGGAATGAAGCCTAAGCGGGCAGCTTCCGCTTGCAGCCGCTCTAGCTTTTGAGAATCAGCAATCTGGCGTTCCAGAGCGGCATTTTCCCGCTTCATCTCACCAAGCTGATTTTGCATGACTTGTACTCGCCGTCCCACGCGGGCAATCTGGCTGGCCTGGTTAACATAAATAGTGCCCACTAACGCAGCTAAAATCAAAATAACGCCCCAACCCAAAACTGCCTGAGCTTCGGTCAGGGTGCGTAAACGTCGTAACTGGTCACGAGTCTGTCGGGCCATCATAAGTCAATTATTGGTTTGTAGTAACTGCTTTAGCGGGGCCGTTACTACAAACTGTTCCTATAATTTTTCTACCACCCGCAGCCGGGCGCTTCTGCTGCGCCAGTTTTGGGCAATTTCTACCGCTGAAGCCTGGATGGCTTTGCGCGTCGTCAGGCACACAGTTGCCGGGCCGTCATCTTCTGTAACCGGGTAGCCAGGGGGCGGTGTGCAATCCTGGCTGAGTGTGCGAAACGTTTGTTTAACAAAGCGATCTTCTAATGAATGAAAACTGATGACGGCTAAATGACCGCCTGGTTTTAATAATTCTATCGCTGCCATCACGCCTGTTTCCACATCTTCCAATTCATGGTTTACGGCAATGCGTAATGCCTGAAAAACTTGGGTAGCCGGATGGATCCGTTTTCTGGGCGTTTTAATGTGTGCGGCAATGCAATCGGCTAGTTGAGTGGTGGTTGTAAACGGCCGTTCCATCACAATAAACCGGGCAATTTGGCGACTTTTTTTCTCCTCGCCATAACGCCAAAAAATATCAGCCAAGTCCGCCTCTGTAAGATTGTTAATCAGGTCTGCGGCCGTTTCTCCTTGTGACGGGTCGTAGCGCATATCTAGCGCTCCTTCGTGCATAAAAGAAAAACCACGAGCGGCATCACCCAACTGCCGGGAAGAAAGACCCAAATCCAAAACAATGCCGTCCGGTTCCGCAAAACCCATGTGGGGTGCAAATTGGCCCATTTTGGCATAACTGGCATTGATTAAAGTGAGTCGATCCCCAAACTCGACCAGCCGTTCCTGAGTAAACTTAATCGCCTCCGGGTCCTTGTCAAAGCCCAAAACGCGCCCTGAAGGCGCGGACTGTTCCAAAATACCGGCGCTGTGTCCACCGGCGCCAATCGTTCCATCAATGTAACGGCCGTCGCGGGTAGGCAGCAGCAAGGCTAAAACTTCGTGAAACAGGACAGGAATATGTTCTTGGTTATCCATGAGCTAAGCGCTTATATTCCCAAATCCTCCCAACGGCCGGCATCATCGTTGTTTTCAATGGAAGTTCGCACGGCCAACCAGGCATCACTGTTCCACAATTCCAAATAATTAAACATACCGGCCACAACCACTTCGCCATTGATACCGGCAAATTCACGCAAGTAAGGGGGCAGTAAAATACGGCCTTGTCTGTCGGGGATTAAATCTACAGCGCCAGAAAAAAGACGCCGGCGGAAGCTGCGTACATCTTCGTCGGACAATGGCCGTTCCGAAATCTTTTGTGCCAGCTCTTGCCAGCCATCTAAGGGAAACAACATCAAATTTTGGTCAAAGCCACGGGTGACAACCAAACCGGCTGCTAACAACCCACGAAACTTGGCCGGGATTGTCAATCGTCCTTTAACGTCAATTGTGTGTGTGTATTCACCCAAAAACATGATGATAACCAGTCTCCCATTTGTAGCTATACAGTCACTTCTTGACTGTCATACCCGCAAAGGCGGGTATCTAGATGTGTGGGATCCCTATCATTACTCTCATTTTAGGGATCAAAGAACAATAAATTAGAACATACGTTCCCATTGCCCCATTTTAGCATAAGTTTGGCTGGGATTTTGTGCTATATCAACCCACTTTGCCCCACTTTTTACCACAATCGGCCACAGTATACACCAAAGCCCCCCTTATGTGAAGAGACCCTCTAACTTTTAAGCGCTTCTAATGATGCGATTCTGGGTAAGGGCAGGATGACCGGCCAAAACCTTTGCCCAACATAGAACCCTAATTCCGGTCATCTCGCCCCAAACTTGGCCTTGTGGTGGGCGAGATGGCACGGAACGATCTCCGTATGCAAACATGCTGACAAATTGCAGAGTCTCTGCACAACTTTTGCAGATTTACATTCTAGAATGTAATTGGTGGTTAGTAGCTTGTACAAACTGCTAACCACCATCCACTATTTATTTAGGAGAACGTTATGCAAACAGCAGCAACAAATAAACCTGCCAACAACAAAAAACGCTGGCTTATCATTGGCGTCGTTGGCCTTCTTTTATTGGCCGGGGTATTCCTCGCCACCAGAGTCCAAAGTGCTAGAAACGCCCAGCAAACGGCCGCAGCCGCCCAAACAGACAACATAGCTACCGTATTCAGCGGCGACCTGTCTGCCAGCGCCACTGCCAGCGGGCAGATTGAAGCTGTCCACACCACCCGCCTCTCTGCCGCTACACCCGGGTTAGTAGAAGACGTATTCGTCCGCGCCGGAGACCAGGTAACGGCCGGGGGTGTTCTGGCGCTGCTAGACAGTGAAGCCCTCAGCCTCCAGGTAGAACGCGCCCAACAAAACCTGGCTCTCCAGGAAACCAGTCTGGAAGCGTTGCTAGAAGGGTCGTCGGCCGAAGATATTGCCGCCGCCGAAGCGGCCGTTCACAGCGCCCAAGTGCGGTTGGACAATTTGCTGGCTGGCCCCACCGAACAGGAAATTGCCGAGTCTGAGGCCAATATTCGCGCCCAGGAAGCCAACGTCGCTTCTGCAGTCGCCAACTACAACAGCACCCTCGATTCAATCAGCCAGTCAACTATTGCCGCGGCTGAAGCTGAAGTCGTCAACGCCCGCATCGCTTACAACAACGCCAAAGAAGTCAACGATGATGATGCCGATGAAGCCACCAATGATGTCTTGCTCGATGCGGCCGAACAATTGGCAATTGCCGAAACAAAGCTGGCCGATTTGCAAGCCGGCCCCAACCAGGGAAATTTGACCAGTGCCTCCGCCAACATTTCCGCCGCACAAGCCAATCTTGAACAGACCGAAGCGAACCATGATAAGCTGCTAACAGGGTCAACAGCTTCCCAAATTGCCGCGGCCGAAGCAACGCTGGCCCAGATGAAAGCCAACCTGGACAGCCTGCAAGAAGGCGCCTCGGCCGAAGATATTGCCATTGCCGAAGCGGGCATAGAACAGGCGCGACTGGCATTGGCAGATGCGGAAGAGTCCCTAGCCGACGCCACCATTCGCGCTCCTTTTGCTGGGACGGTAACGGCCGTCAATATTAATCAGGGCGAAATGGCGTCCAACAATCTCATCGAGATCGTCTCCGCTGAACTGCAAGTCATTCTCAACGTAGATGAAATTGATGTTGGCGTATTAGCTCCGGGACAGGAAGCCATCATTACCCTGGAAACGTGGCCTGACGAAGAAATTAATGGTGAAATCAGTTCCATCGCCCCCAGCGCCAACAATGGCGGCGGTGTTGTCACTTACGATGTCTTGCTAACCCTGAATGAAACCTCGCTGCCCATTTTGGTAGGAATGACAGCCAATGCCAGCCTCATTACCGCCAATAACCACAATATTCTGTTGGTTCCCAATGCCGTCCTCACGGCCGACCGGGAAAACGGTATCTACACTGTCAACAAAATCAGCGGCGAGCAGGACGGCCGTCCCCTCATAGAAGAAGTAGAAGTGACGATTGGTCTGAAAGACAATCAATATACCCAAATCATTAGCGGCCTGTCTGAAGGGGATGAAGTTGTGGTCGGCCAACTCGCACCGCCGCCTACCGGATTTGGAGGTCCATTCGGCCGGGGAAATGATAATTAAGCTAAAAATCGTAGGGCACGACGCTGTCTTGTCCGAGCAAAACAGCGTTTTGTTCTACGTTTATTGAGGAATAATAATGAAAGCAATCAAGAAATATAAATTTTGGATTATCGGCGGCATTATTGTGCTGATGGGTCTGGTCGCCTTTGGCCTGAGCCGGACAAACAACAGCAGCGCCGCCGAAACAGAGATTGGAGAAACGGCCGTTGCCTTCACCGGCGATCTGGCCGCAAGCGCCACCGCTAGCGGCCAGCTAGTAGCACAGCAAGAAGCGGCTCTTTCCCTAGTCGCCTCCGGCATCGTAGACCAGGTTTTGGTAGACGTGGGCGACGAAGTGAACAGTGGCGACGTTTTGGTGCAGTTGGACACGGCCGCATTAAAACGCGCCGTTATCTCAGCCGAAGCGGACGTAGCTGTCGCGCAGGCCAATCTGGACAAGTTGCTGATTGGAGCCACTACCGCCAATCTGGCTTCTGCCGAAGCGTCTGTTACCAGCGCTCAGGTCAAACTAGATGATTTGTTAGACGGCCCCACAGAAGAAGAAATCACCGCCTCTGAAGCCAGCGTCAATGCAGCCCAGGCCAATAGTTGGTCATCTTCCGGCAAACTGCAAGCCAGCTATGAAGTCAGCGAATCGGACATTCTGTCTGCTGAAGCTGATTTGCAAGCGGCGCTGGATCAACAGCAGGCTGCCCACGATACCTGGGTGCGGTTGGCCGATTGTGAAGTCAATGACGCTGGCGTCCACACCTGCACCCCCACCGACGATGACCGAATGGAAGATATCACCCAAAATGTAGCCGCGGCCAATGCCCAGGTAACCACTGCCCAGGCCCGCCTGGATGAACTCCGCAGCCCAGATAGCAACAATGTAGCTTCCTCACAGGCCGGTCTGGCTTCTAGCTCCGCACAGTATGATGCGGCCGTCGCCCGGCACGATGCCTTGCTTTTGGGCGCATCCGATGAAGAGATTGCCGCTGCGGAAGCTGATCTGACCAGCGCCCAGGCCACACTGGACAATTTGTTGGACGGTGCGTCCGATACAGAGATCAAAACCCAGGAAATTCGGCTGGCCCAAGCGGAAACATCGTTGCAAGACGCCCAGCTACAATTGGATAAAGCGACATTGACGGCTCCGTTTGCGGGGGTGGTGACGGCCATACACGTCAGCGAAGGCGAACTGGCTTCCGGTCTGGCAGTGGAGATTGTAGACCCGGACAGTCTGGAAGGAGTTCTCAGCGTAGACGAGATTGATGTCGGCCAACTGGCTGTCGGCCAACCGGCCATCGTCACCCTGGAAACGTGGCCTGACGAAGAAATTGAGGGCCAGATCACAACCATCGCCCCCAGCGCGGCCAACAATGACGGGCTGATAACCTATGACGTACACCTCGGTCTGGCAGACACAGATCTGCCTGTGCGTGTGGGCATGACGACTAACGCCAACCTGCTCACTGACCGCCGGGAAGATGTGCTGCTAGTTCCCAACGCAACGCTCACAGCCGACCGGGAACAGGGTACATATACGGTTAATTTGGTGCATACGGCCGCAGACGGCACGACCGACATCACTCAAGTTGAGGTCACCATTGGCCTCAAAGACAATCAATTCACTCAAATCACAAGCGGCATCGTTGCCGGTGATGAACTATTAATCGGTGAACTGGCCGCAGCGCCCGTTGAAACTTTTGGCGGGGGGCCTCCCGGCCGATAAGGAATCGTTTACAAATAAGGCTTTTTCAAAAATTAAATGATCCTACGTAACCATTCAGGCGCCCGGCACTTCATTACCAAGTCTACTGGAGTAGCACACTCGTTTATAAGTGCCGGGCACCTTGGGGGAGTGAATGGTTACGATCCTACCCGTTTTGAAAAAGCCTCTAGCCAATTCCCGAAATGGCATCAATTCGGGATCATTATTTTCTGGAATTGGCCTAACGTTTAAGAGAAATCCTTATGAACAATAACAATCAATCTACCGTTATCCAAATGAATAACATCACCAAATCCTACGAAATGGGGACACAAGTTGTCCATGCCCTACGCGGTGTTGACCTGACTATTGAGGCCGGGGAATACGTAGCCATCATGGGGCCGTCTGGCTCCGGGAAAAGTACGCTGATGAACATGATTGGCTGCCTGGATGTACCCAACAGTGGAAACTACTGCCTGGGCGGCGACGATGTCAGCGCTCTGACCAGTGACGCTCGGTCACGCATCCGTAACCGGCATATCGGTTTCGTTTTCCAGCAGTTCAACCTGCTGCCGCGCACCTCGGCCTTGAAGCAAGTAATGCTGCCCTTGATGTACGCCGGTGTGGGTCGTGGCGACCGTGCCCGCCGGGCCAAAGAAGCCTTAGAAATGGTGGGACTTGGCGACCGGATGGATCACCGGCCGGACGAATTATCCGGTGGCCAGCAGCAGCGGGTGGCTATCGCCCGCGCTTTAGTCACACAACCCAGCATCATCCTGGCCGACGAACCAACCGGCGCTCTGGATACCCATACCGGGGACGAAATTATGAATTTATTTGATGACTTGAACCGGGAAGGCTTGACCATCATCATGGTCACGCATGAATCCATGGTGGCCGAACGCGCCCGTCGCACTATCTGGCTACGCGATGGGTTGATTACAAGTGGTGGGTAGTGGTTTGTGGTTAGTGCAAACCAACAACTATCCACCAACCACAAACACATAGGTGACATTATGAATTTATCTGAAAGTTTATACACAGCGCTTGACAGCATCCTGGCTAACAAGATGCGCTCTATTTTGACGATGTTAGGTGTAATTATTGGCGTGGCGTCAGTGATTGCCTTAATGGCCATTGGCAATGGCTTCAGCGAAGATATTACGGGGGAAATCTCCTCCATTGGCAGCAACTTGCTGACTATTTCTACAGATATGGAAGCCAGCGGCGGCTACCCGGCTTTAAGTATGGCGGATGTAGCCGCGCTAGATGACCCATTAAATGCACCAGACATCACTGAGGTGTCAGCCACGGTGCAGAGTAATGAAGCGGTGGTTTTTAGCGGGGAATCGAAGAATACGGCCGTGGCCGGCATCACCGCCAACACGCTGTCCATGAGCAATCTGGACAAATTCCAGTTAGGTGATGGGCTGACACAAAACGACATTGACCTCCGGTCACGGGTAGCCATTCTGGGAGCAGGCATTGCCTCCGATTTATACGGTTCAGAATACCCCATTGGTACCCAAATAAAAATCAATGGGGTCAGTTATGAAGTGGTAGGCGTTCTGGAAGAATCCGGCGGTGGTCTGACGGGTGATACAGATGATACCGTTTATGTTCCCATCACCACCGCTCAAAGCCGCCTTTCAACCAGCCGTACGCGGGACGGACAAAAAGCCGTCAGCTTCATTACAGCCCAGGCCGCCGGTGCGGAACAAGTGGATGCGGCTATTGAAGAGGTAACGGAAACATTGCGGGAACAGCACGATATTACTTATGGGGATGATGATGATTTCAGCATCTTTGACCAATCCAGTTTGTTGGAAACGATCAACACGGTCACGGCTTCGCTAACCGCATTTTTGGGTGCCATTGCCGGGATTGCGCTGGTGGTGGGCGGTATCGGTATTATGAATATCATGCTGGTGAGTGTAACAGAACGGACACGGGAAATTGGTATTCGCAAGGCAATTGGGGCGCTACGGCGGGATATTTTGCTCCAATTTTTACTGGAATCTATGGTACTGAGTTTGCTGGGCGGGTTTATGGGCATTGGGTTGGGCTGGCTTATTTCTATGGCGGCCGGAGCGGCCTTTAACCTGACAATGGTGATTGCGCCGGAAACGGTGCTGCTGTCGGTTAGTTTTGCAGCTGGAGTGGGCTTGATTTTTGGAATCTATCCGGCGTGGCGGGCGTCTAATTTACGGCCGATTGAGGCGCTGCGATATGAGTAAACGGCCGCCTTCCAACCCCCGCCGCTACCACCAGGAAAATGACCGCAAATTCCTGATCATGGTCATCTTTACGCTGGTGGTGGTGGGCGGCGGTTTGATTGCCCTGATTTTTGGGCCGGTGGCGCTGCTGACGGCGCTGCCTTTTTTGTTGGGCGGAACTTTGTTGATTTTGGTACCGTGGGGGTTGTTAACAGCCGTGCAAAAATGGCGCGACCAGATGGAACAGGCGGAACGAGATGTCCTCGGTTTGACGAACACGCCTGAAAAGACCATCATTGAAGACGATGAGCAAACAACGTATTCTGGTAGTTGACGATGATAAAGAAGTGGTACGGCTGATGCGGGCTTACCTGGAACAAGCCGGGTATGAGGTGTTGGTGGCTTATGATGGGGACACGGCCGTACATACCCTGCGCCGCGAAAAACCAGATTTAGCCTTACTCGATCTGATGCTGCCCGGTAAAGATGGCTGGGAAATCACCCGTCTGGTACGGAGCGACGCCAATCTGGCCCATATTCCCATTATCATGCTCACCGCTCGCGTGGAAGATACCGATAAAATTGTAGGATTAGAGATGGGCGCCGATGATTACGTCACTAAGCCCTACAATCCGCGTGAGGTTGTGGCCCGGGTGCGGGCGCGACTGCGCTCTCAGGGGCCGCTGCCACCGTCTGTTTTACGGGTGGGTGAATTAGAGATGGATACGGGGCGACGCGAGGTACGGGTGAAGGGAACGGCCGTTGACCTCACCCCTACCGAATTCAACCTGCTGCATGTCCTGATGGCACAAGCCGGCTACGTTTTTACTCGCAGCGAACTGATCAGCAAAGGGTTGGGCGCTGGTTACGAAGGCATTGACCGCACCCTGGATAGCCACATCCGCAACCTGCGCCGCAAAATAGAGCCAGACCCCAAAACACCGACCTACATTGAAACTGTTTATGGCGTAGGCTATCGTCTGCAAGGAAAAGCTGCATGAACCGAATGTGGGTACGGCTCAGTCTGACATTTACCGTTGTGATTATTATTGCGATGGCCTCTGTGGGTGGGGTGATTCGATTTACTTTGGAAACCGACGACCAGTTTCAGGAAGAAGTTCCCCCGGCCGTTGAAGAATTTTTGCAACAGTACGACCGGACAGAGGCGCCAATCAACATGACAACCTTTCTGATCATTGTGGGCAGTGTGGCGATTATTGCCGGCATCGGTATGAGCCGTAGTTTAACGCGCCCGCTTCGTGAATTGGAGGAGACGGCCGAAGTGTTTAGCCATCAGGATTTGAGCCAACGGGTAACAGTTCGGGGAACGAAAGAGGTGCAGGCCGTCGCGGTGCAGTTCAACGAAATGGCGGAGCGGCTGGAGCAGGAAGAATTGCTGCGGCGTAATTTGTTAGTGGACGTGGCCCATGAACTGCGCCATCCAGTTCATATTTTGCAAGGTAACTTACAAGCAATCTTAGATGACGTTTATCCCTTGAGTAAAGAGGAAATCGCCCGTCTAACTGATCAGACACGCCAATTGACAACCTTGATTGACGATCTGCATGAATTAGCCCAGGCTGAAGCGCACCAATTACCGCTGCAGAGGAAGGAAACGGATATGGCTCAACTGGTCAAGGATACGGCCGCTTCCTTCAAACCTGGCGCTGCTGCCAGACAAGTTGAGTTGCAAGTGGAACTTCTGGGAACGATACCTATGCTGGATGTGGATGCATCCCGCATACGCCAAGTTTTGCACAATTTGTTAGACAACGCACTCAGGCACACACTGGAAAACGGCCGTGTTCTCGTTACCGTCGAGCAAATAGAGACCGGACTGCAAATTAAAGTAGCTGATTCCGGCATAGGCATCGAGCCAGAAGATTTGCCCCACGTCTTCGACCGCTTTTACCGCGCCGATACGACGCGCCATCGGGAACAGGACAGTGCCGGACTAGGGTTAGCCATCGTTCGCGCCATTATCGAAGCCCATGACGGCCGTGTCAGCGTCACCAGCCCCGGTTTGGGACAGGGCAGCGCCTTCACTCTTACCCTGCCCAGCAAATGAACAGCCCCCTTTGTCTAAGATAAACTCTCTACAAAGATAAAATCTCACTTGACAATACAAGCGAGTCAGTGCATATTCCTAAGTAGTTATTAAGCTAACGTCTAAGTTATAATTCTAACGACTACTGGAAGAGGATTGATGAATGATTCACTCATTGACCAACTTGTAAAACTTGGCTTTTCCGAATATGAGGCAAAAGCGTATATGGCTCTGCTGCAAAAAAGCCCGGTGTCAGGATATGAACTTGCCAAAATATCTGGCGTACCACGCTCCATGATTTATGAAGTCGCCGGCAAACTGACCACGCGGGGTGCAGCGATGAAATTGCCCAAAGAAGGAACAACGAAGTATACGGCCGTTCCCGCCGCCGAATTTCTCGATCAGCTTCATCGTGAGCATGAAGCCCTCACCACGTCGCTCAAAGACAATCTGGCAACGCTCACAAGCACAACCGAAATGGATTACGTCTGGAACATTGAAGGGCATGAAAACATCATTGCTAAAGCCATCGAGATGATCGATCAAGCGACTTCACAAGTTTACATCGCTCTGCTGCCCATCACCTTCCCGGCGCTACAACCAGCATTAGAAAAAGCGATTCAGCGAGGAGTGCGGGTGGTTATTTACACAACGGCCGTTTTAGAATTACCAGGCGGTCAAGTCGTCGTCGCCCACGTTTCCGAAGAAACCCTGGGGCAGGCCAGAGGACTGGGGTTGATTCTCGTCATAGACGGACAGGAAGTACTCATTGGCGAATGGCTAACCGAAGCTCGGGCGTGGGCCTCCTGGACTCGCAACTCCCTTTTTGTCTTTGTAGCTGAACATCATTTGCGAACCGATCTTTATTTACCCCAAATTCTATCCCTGTTGGGCGACCATGCTTTGGACATCATTCAGGAAGAAGATCGAGACCTGTTCTCCCGCGCATTGGAAAGCCATATTCAGTAATCCCGGAGGAATGTATGTCTGAAAAAATTGTGATTAAAACCAAAGGATTGACAAAATCCTATGGCAAGGTACAGGCGCTGCACGGTGTTGATTTGGAAGTGTGGCAAGGGGAAATCTTTGGTTTTCTCGGCCCAAATGGCGCCGGAAAAACAACGACGATTCGCTGTTTGCTAGATTTAATTCGCCCCAACAGCGGCGTTGTGCGCGTTCTGGGCATTGACCCACAGGCTGATCCTGTTGCCGTACGCGCCCACATTGGCTATCTGCCCGGCGAATTAAGCATGGAAGATAATCTGACCGTCGAAAAGCAGTTGCGATATTACCGAGATTTGCGCGGCAACAAAATTGATTGGGACTTTGTGCGTCAATTGGCACAACGCCTTGATCTTGATATGAAACGATCTATCAAAAATCTGTCCAAAGGAAACAAGCAAAAAGTGGGCGTGGTACAGGCATTAATGCACCGGCCTGATTTGCTGCTGATGGATGAGCCGACCAGCGGCCTCGACCCGTTGATGCAGCAAGAAGTTTACCGTTTGCTGAAAGAAGCGCAGGCTGGTGGCGCAACCATTTTCTTCTCTTCGCACATCATTAGCGAAGTAGAGGCTTTGGCAGAACGGGTTGCCATCATCCGTGAAGGGGTGATTGTAGAGGAAGCCGATCCACGCCAATTGGTCAACATGGCGCTGCGCCGTATACGGGTTCGCTTCAAAGAAATGGTTGATCCAGCGCCGCTGAACAATGTGCCGGGCCTTACGCTGCTCTCCGACAGTAATGGTATGGCTGTTCATTTGCAGGTTGAAGGGGAAATGGATGGTCTGATCAAGGCATTGGCGGCATTTCCGGTAAGTGATTTTGATATAGAACGGCCGTCTCTTGAAGACCTGTTCCTCACCTACTACAAAGGGGAAAAATAAAATGTTTGCTGAATTCAAACACACACTGCGCCGTCTACGCGGGGCGATAATCGGCTGGAGTATTGGTCTGGCGCTTTATAGTTTAATGATGGTCTCTTTGTTTGATTCCATCGTCAATATTGAAGGGTTTGATGAATTAATGGAGGCCTATCCGCCAGAACTGCTCACCTTTTTTGGGGACAGTATGTTGGCCTTGACCACCCCCAAAGGATATATTGACGTTTACTATTTCCTTTACATGCCGGTGATCATCGGCATATTTGTGGTTGGCGCGGGGGCTAACTTGTTGGTAGGTTCTGAAGAAAAGGGGACGCTGGATTTGGTTTTGGCGCATCCAGTTAGCCGAACGGCTCTTTTTTGGGGGCGCTGGCTGGGTTTTGTGGTGGCAACGGCCGTCATCCTTCTCATTAGCTGGTTAAGCTGGGTCATTCCGGCCGGTGGAACAGGCATGGATTTAACCTGGATTGAATTCCTACGCCCCTTCATTCCCTTGTTTGCCGAATTGATTCTTTTTGGTTCGCTGGCCCTCTTGCTCAGTTTTTTGCTGCCGTCGGCTCGGGTTGCCGGTATGCTGACTGGCGGTTTACTCGTGGGCAACTTTCTCCTGGATGGGCTGTCCAATGCAAATGATGATTTGAAAGAGATTATCAAATATACACCGCTCCATTATTTTCAGGGCGGGGATGCAATCACCGAATTAAATTGGGGATGGTTGGGCGGGTTATTGGCTGTCTCGCTGCTCTTTGCTCTGCTCGCCTGGCAGCTATTTCAACGGCGGGATATTCGCGTTGGGGGGGAAGGAAGTTGGCTCCAATTTTCTTTGATGTCTGCGAAACGTAAAACGTGAATGATGCTGATCATGATCACATTTTACGTTTCACGTTTCATCAAGTCCTATGAATACGGAACGGCGTAAACGGGTATCTTCAATACTTGACCGGGCACAATATAATGCGGATGGGTAATGCCATTGGCTTCGGCAATAAGTACCCAACTGATACCGTATTTTAAGCCGATACGAAATAGATTGTCGCCCGGTTGAACGACATAATTGACATAGTTGCCACTTGTCGCCCCACGTCCACCGCCGCCGCCGGCCGCTGGAATGCGAATAGGTTGGCCGACATAAATATAGTTGGGGTTGGGAATGCCATTATAACGAGCCAGAACGACCCAGGAATACCCATATTGCAAACCAATACGGAATAGATTCTCGCCGGGCTGAACGATGTGAACCACTTCTTGGGTAGGGGGCGTACCTACTTGCATACTGCCGTCTGTAGGTTGGCCGCCAGTATCGCCAGAAGTGTCTGTTTGGCCGCTGCCGGTATCGGCGTCACCGCCAGCATTGGGGTCGCCACCGGTTTGGTCGCCGCCTTCTGGCGCGGGTTGGGCTTCGTCGCCACCGGTCTGGTCGCCGCCTTCGGGCGCTGGTTGAGCTTCATCACCACCGCCGGATTGGTCGCCGCCTTCTGGCGCGGGTTGGACATCATCACCACCGCCGGATTGGTCGCCGCCTTCTGGCGCGGGTTGGGTATCATCACTGCCGCCGGATTGATCGCCGCCTTCTGGCGCTGGTTGGACTTCGTCGCCACCGGTCTGGTCGCCGCCTTCGGGCGCTGGTTGGGCGCCGCCATCAGCGCCGCCACCGCTGTCAGGATCGGTTGCAGCGGGGATTGTTTCTTCTTCTCCGCCAGGCACAGGCCTTACACAAGCGGTTAAAGCCAACGTGGTTATAGTCAGTAAGATTAAAATGTAAAAGAGTTTTTGTCGGGACAACATTTTGTACCTCCACAGTTCTAATTTGTGTGCTGGGTTGTTTTTATTTGCTTGATAAACAGATTCAGCCTGTTATTAACATAACAGGCTGAACATAATATAGCATGGATTTAGGTTTACGTAAAGTTGTTGTCGGTTTTACCAACGATGACTGTATTGCTTCTCGTAATACGCTTTGAATTCCCCTTCTTTAATTTTGCGCCACCACCATTGATTGTCACGGTACCACGCGGCCGTTTTGCGAACTGCTTCTTCGGGTGTATGTCTTGGTTGCCAGCCTAAGGCTATAATTTTGTCAATGTTTAGACTGTAGCGGCGGTCGTGCCCTTCCCGGTCTTTTACGTGGCGGATGAGGGATTGGGGTTTGTCTAGAGTCTCCAGCAGAATTTGCACCATCTGCATATTTTCCATTTCTACGCCGGTTCCCACATTGTACACGTCGCCAATCTTGCCTTTGTGTAATACAAGGTCAATCGCTTCGCAATGGTCTACGACGTATTGATATTCTCGCATTTGACGGCCGTCGCCATACACCGGTAGCGGTTCCCCATCAATTGCGTTTGAAGAAAACAGAGGAAGCACTTTTTCGGGGTATTGATAGGGGCCAATGTTGTTGGAGCCACGGGTGATTGTCACCGGCATACCGTAGGTGATGAAGTAGGAATTAACCAACAGATCAGCGCTGGCTTTGCTGGCTGCATATGGGCTGCGCGGAACCAGGTTATCCCCTTCTTTGCTGGATTGACCGGGCGGAATGTGACCGTATACTTCGTCGGTAGAAATTTGGTGATACCGTTCCAGGTTGAATTCGCGGGTGGCTTCCAATAAGACATAGGTTCCGTAAACGCTGGTTTGAATGAACGCATCCGGGTTCATGATAGAACGGTCTACATGCGTTTCGGCCGCGAAGTTGACAATGCTGTCAATACCATATTTTTGGATGGTGTCCGCTACCTGCGCCGCATCACAAATATCCCCTTTTACAAAGCTGTAACGAGGGTCGTCATGCACATCCAGCAGATTATTCAGGTTGCCGGCATAAGTGAGCTTGTCGTAGACGACAATGTTGTAGTCGGTATACCTGTTGAGCATATAAATAACGAAATTGGAACCGATGAAACCAGCTCCGCCTGTAACCATAATATTTTTCACGAATTTACCTCTCTTGTTTATGTTTTTGGGTGACTGTCATACCCGCGAAGGCGAGTATCCAGTGGTGTGGATTCCTGCCTATGCAGGAATGACCTGGATAGTGATTTACTTTATTTAATAAGGAGTTTGCTTGCTTATGCAATTACGGCCGTTCATTTCCTATATTGTAATCTGATTGGGCGGATAGTTCACGGCCGTTTACCAAATGCCCCCCCTGCTATTCACCATCACTGAACTGGGCCAGATAATCATCAATCAATTGGCGAGAGATGCTCATCGGAGTTGGCAGTTTGGGAAGATTGTCGGGAGTAAACCAGCGAGCATCCTCAATTTCCCCTTCTTCCGGAATGATTTTGCCATTGGTATACTCGGCCGTAAAAGCAATCATCAACGAATCGGGAAAAGGCCAGGGCTGGCTGCCGAAGTAACGCACATTGCTTACCTCAATACCCACCTCTTCCCGAATTTCACGGCGGACGCAGGTTTCTAATGTTTCGCCCGGTTCCACAAATCCGGCTAGGACGCTGTAGAAGCCATGGTAATGGCGCGGCCCGCGAGCCAGCAAAATTTCGGGGCCATATTTGCCTTGACGAGTGACGCGCATGATGACGGCCGGGGAAATGCGCGGGTAAGTAGTCTGGCCACACTCTGGACATTGCCTGGCTCGTTCTTGTTCATGCGGTTCTGTTTTGGTTCCACAGCGGCCACAATATTGGTGTGTGCGATCCCAATGAATGATGTGCAGCGCACGGCCGCCCAGCCAGAGCATGTTGTCGGGCAGACGGCCGTATAACCCGCGCAGCCCTTGGAATATCATCCCGTCAGGCGTTTCAACTCCTTCTGGCAGTTCGGCCGCATAACAATGACGGTCGCTTTCCTCGTCTAAATATCCCAGATAATGCGGCCGTGTCAGGGGTAAATCAACATTTTTTATATCCGCTTGGCTTGGAATTCTACTCTCAGTTTCACGGGCAATGACCAACAGCCGAAATTTCTGGAGAATAAACCAGAGCGACGTTTCCGATGATGTTTTTGGGTGTATGTGTTGGGGAATAAAGTTTGGGTTCATATGGTTTGTATTATGTTGTACTTGGTTGCCATCCCCATTATAGCGGAATTCGACGTTGGGAACGATTGGGTTCTCCAACCTGGTGCGGGGCGACAAGAACGGTCAGGCCGCTGCTTTCTCAATGGACAGGTAACGGCCGCTCCCTGACTGGCTGTGGTTAAATATGTGTTGTGCTGGTCTTGGGCGGCCGCGTCATTGTCCCAATCTTGTGCGGTTTGCCAATACTGTCCGGAAAGGGATCAGGTTGAGCCTGGCAAAGAACAGACTGACTCATATGAACCTGATGCCTGATAGAGAGACAATGATATGCTGATTCATCTGCATTAACTCCGGGTATAGAGAACAATAAAAAGTGGTGACCATCGTTCTGAAAACAACATTAGCCGGGATTCAATCAACGCCAGACAGGGGCTGATAGAAAGGTTATGAGTATCATCATTTTGACGACAGATAGCATTCATGATGAGTAG
>JAAEOP010000047.1 GCA_024223125.1 Chloroflexota bacterium | reverse complement strand
GGTTTGCTAACTTAATGATATTGAGTGAACAGTGAACAGTAGACAGTAAACTGCTCACTGTTCACCACTTCTAGCAATTTCCCCAAAACGGTGATAGGATTCATCCAACCTTCACCCTCAAACAAAAGGCACACATCACATGAACCTTTCCCCACGCATGGAATTCCACATCTCACGTCAGGCACGCGACCGCTACGCATTTGATCAAACCCTGTTTTCTATCACTGGGAACGTTGTCTTTGCCAACTTCCACGCGGCGCGTGTTTTTGCCGAGAAAATGAACGCACAACGCGACCTCGTCCACTTTCCGGAACAGGCTGTCAGCGCTGGGCAGCTCAACGCGATGGGGCTTATTGACGAAATCTCACACCGGATCATTAGCTTGTACCGCGCACAAATCAACCCCAACGTTACGCAGGAATTGCTCGCCTGGCTAGAAACCCGGCTGGGGGGCGCGGCAGTGGACAAAGCATTGGCTTTGTTTTGCGATCAGTTCCCCCCCGTAGCCGTTTACCAACGCGAAACTGACGCCGCGGCATACCTGCAAGAGGAAACCGAGGGGGTCCCCAACCGGCAAATCGCCGTGGAGGAGATGTTGGTCCTGTGGATTTCCAACGCGAACCCGGCCTTTGCTCCGTTCCGCGAATTGTTCGACGATGCCGCCCTCAAAAAAAGGACTGCGTATCCCAAAATCATCACCGAAATTCAAGCCTTTCTCGATAACCAGCCCAATTTCG
>JAAEOP010000046.1 GCA_024223125.1 Chloroflexota bacterium | reverse complement strand
CACCCCCATATGTTGCGATCTGGTAATTGTTGAATTTTCTGACATTGAAAAACCGATCCATATATGGATGTTGCTGTTCACTTTCCCCCATATGCAGGGGATGAATTTGCTTAACTTCAAAAATTTTAAGCGAAAGAAGGGAAATAACTTTCTAACAGTTGTGAAACGGACGTGTTATGTTCGGCCGCATATACTTTGGCCTGCTCAATCAGTTGCGCGTTTAGACGGATTGTCAATTTCTTTTTTTCTTTCGTCAGCATAAGTCACCTCATTATTGCCGTGCATTTTGCAATAATTTAATATGGCATTCAAGCTGCTGAAGATTCCTCCTGTTGGTCGGAAGACAAGATGTGGTTTCCGCGTCCTTTTGAAGTATCGAAGAATCTTTCAACATCATTATCGCAAACCATCTTTCGTACAGCATGAGGTTAACGCCCGTACTCCCGCGCAAAGGAGATGATTTGACGGCCGTTTAGCAGAACGGCCGCCGCCACCAAGCCTCCCGCCGCCAGCACAAAAACCAGTGCATACGTCAGGCCAAACGAGTAATCAAAAACATGATAAAACAGGTCCCGAAAAGCTCCGCCCGCGAATGTACCCAACCCCTTCGACACCAAAATGCAAACCGTCCACAATCCCAAATAGGCGCCGGTATCTACATCAGGGGACATGACAGCCATCAAGCTGAGGCCGCCGAATGAGTACACGCCAAAGCCCGCCCCAAAAACCAGCAAAGCCAACGGTAACAGACGAGGCTGATAACCGAATGCTGACGCTGCTAACAATCCCATGCCTAAAGTCATTATGCCTAAACCAATCTGGGCAATGCCTGACAACGTTTCCGGGCGTCGTTTGCGCCAGATGGCGAAAGATAGCAGCAATACGACAATGGTGGCGCCACCCCAATAACCGGTGAAACGGGTGGTTTGCCCGGCCTCCATGCCAAAAACATCGGCCCCAAACGGCTCTAAAACATTGTCTTGCATCCAGGCGGCAAAGGTGGCTGTAAACAGGAAAATAAAAAAGCGGCGCACACGGCCGTCTTGCCACACCAGCTTAAATTTTGCCAGCGTATCATGCCAACTACCGCTCCGGCTGGCTGATGTGAGTGTAACGGCCGTTTTTCGTTCGGATCGGAATATGGCAAAGAACCACCAAAAAGCACAAATAAGCGCCGTCAAGAGAATCATCAGGGTGAAGGTACGCGGGTTATAAGTTTCCATGGCTCGGCCGTAAACAACAGCCGCAATGGGGAAAAAAGCAATCAATGTTGTTTCGGCCGCGGCAAAAGCTAACCCTTGCTTTGCAGGCGGGGCTGATTCCCGCACCAACGCCAGATACACACTGCCCGAAAGCAATTTGCCCACCCCAAACAGCAAGAAACAAACTATAGCCAGCAGCCAACCGGTGGTCACATTTCCATCTTCAAAAAAACGAACACTCAACCCCAGCAATGGGAATGACAATACCATCAACCCTCGCCCAAACCAGATATAAGGGGTACGCCGTCGCCCCCACATCAGCTTCGTATCAGAGCGATGTCCGGCCCAAAAACTAATCGGCATCAGCAAATATTGCAAAGCCAGCAGCAGCCCAACTGGCGTGGCCGGCATTCCCAAATCAGAAATCATGATCCGGTTCCACACACTGGCTATCAAAATATCGGCCATCGCCGAGCCAATTTGAAATGAACTCAGGCGCAGCGTCCGCCAGACGGTGAAAGATAGGAAAACGGGGGAAGATGATTCTATTTTGGTAATGGTTTGAACGGGGGGACTATCACTCATTTGTTCGCTCTTCGTGGGTTTCGATGATGGCCAGCAAAACCTCATTAGCTAAGAAAACAATTTGTCGCCGCACCTCACCCCAATCGGTTAAGCTCTGTGGCCCGGCCGCCTGAGCCATGTCATAAATGGTTTGGGACAAAAAATCGCGGAAAAATAAATAAGCACGGACTGTTTTGGTAAAGGATAGGTCGTTTTTGCAGCCCAGACTTTCATATGCCTGACCCAGATCGGCTGCCACGGCCGTCATCCCATTTTCCGTTTGCTGCCCAGATAAATATTCTGTCACCAAAGTCAGCATCTGACGGCCGAGTTCGGCATGTTCCTGACGAGCGGCAACATCTAAATGCTGGTACCATTCTTCCTCATCAAAACGGCCGCTGGTCAATTCCAATCGTGCCCGCCCCAACATATTTTGGATAATAATTTGCGCGCCGGTAGAATGTGTCTGGGTCAAGGCGGCACGGGCTTGCACATCTCGGCGACGAAAACGACGATGACCGCCAGGGGTACGCTGCATGGGCAGGTTCCCTTTATCACCCCAGGCTCGTGCTGTAGCCGGGTGGACACCTAGAAGTTTGGCCGTTTCGCTCAAACTGAGCCACTCATTTTCCATATTTTGCCTATCACCTACTAAAGTTGTAGAAATATAACAAAGTTTAAGTAATATGCACAATTTTTATTAGTTTCGGGAAGCGGCCGAATGGACAGCAGCATGAGGACCATTTAACAAGCAGCAAAAAAGGGGACGGCCGTTTGCAAACGGCCGTCCCCTTTT
>JAAEOP010000045.1 GCA_024223125.1 Chloroflexota bacterium | reverse complement strand
GCGGATACGGGGCAAGTGTCCGCTTGAATTGGCTGGTTATGATATTTCTCGAATGCCGTTAACGGCCATTGTCGCCGGCTGGAGTCCCGATTTGCCCTTGGAAACGGGGGGCAATTTTGTCCCCAAACTGTAACGGTCTCATAAAATCAGGGAACTTAACCGTATTTGAATATGGTATAATGAATCTCACTTAGTGTTTTTTGGTAAACAACATATTTGAGTATACTGTATCTGCTTATGGGGAAGCGCAGGCAAACAGAATACACATTGCAACGGATGTAGATTGTCACGTTAATACTGTGAGAACATGGTGTGGTCGGTGGGTAGAAGCGCAAGAAGCGCTGGCAGAAAAGATGATTGTTAAGAGCCAGCAAAAGGCAAAATCATTCTAAAATGATGGAGCTGGCTCGATTATTCAGTTATAAAGGTACTTGAATTTACTCAATAAATTTTGAGTGTAATTCACAAAATCAAAAGCCAAAATGAATCAATTCCCCATCTTTGACGGACATAATGATACTCTGCTGAATTTATACAATAATGAGCGCGGTCACGGCCGTTCCTTTTTCCAACGCAGCAACATTGGACACATTGACTTACCCCGCGCTTGTGAGGGTGGTTTTGGCGGCGGCTTTTTTGCCATCTTCGTGCCCAACAAACAAAAGAAAAGGGCGGCCAAAAAAGAGCGATTTCCCCAACCCAAAAAAGGCAAACTCAGTTACCAGTTTCCCCTACCTCCCCCTCTAAAGCATCGCTATGCCCTGCAACAAGTCACCGGCATGGCCGCCCTCCTATACAAACTAGAAGCAGAAAGCAAGGGCGAACTACAAATTGTACGCACGGCTGACCAGTTGCAAACCTGCCTGCAAAACAACATTATCGCTGCCATTCTCCATTTTGAAGGTGCGGAACCAATAGACAAAGATCTTAATTCCTTGCATGTTTTTCATGGAGCAGGACTGCGCTCACTGGGCGTTGTATGGAGTCGGCCGAATAAATTTGCGTCTGGCGTCCCCTTCAACTTCCCCGCCACCCCAGACATCGGTGACGGATTGACCAATCTGGGACAATCTTTGGTACGGGAATGTAACCAATTGGGCATCATGATTGATTTGTCGCACCTTAACGAGGCTGGCTTTTGGGATGTGGCCGAAATCAGCGACGCGCCGTTGGTAGCCACCCATTCCAACGCCCACGCGCTTTGCCCCTCCCCGCGCAACCTGACGGATAAGCAGCTAGACGCCATTAAAGAAAGGGAGGGCATGGTGGGCATTAACTTCCATGTTGGCTTTTTGCGGGCAGATGGCAACATCAAAAAAGAAACCTCACTAACCGAAATTGTGCGCCATCTGGATTACATCGCCAACCGTATCGGCATAGATTATGTGGGCCTGGGCAGCGATTTTGACGGCGCCCAAATGCCCAACGATTTACCCGATGCGACCGCTCTGCCCAAACTCATCACCGCCCTGCGCCAACACGGTTATGATGATGCCGCTCTCCGAAAAATCACCCATCAAAACTGGCTGCGCGTTCTGCAAAAAACGTGGAAATAGGGAAGAGTACAATGAATGAAGAAAGAAACGAATGATCTCGTCAGGTTTTATTCGTTTATTCTCCAACTTGTGTTGAGTCTGTTGTACTCATTCTTACTCTATAATACGCCATTGGTGGGCTACGGCCGTATCCTGCAATACCTTATCTGGAAAAACTGCCACCGGATTGGCCGCCATTTGTAACATGGGAATGTCAGCGGCCGTGTCTCCATACGCCGTCTTAATCTGACCATTGGGGGTAAACGGCCGTAACTGCTCCACCTTGCTCTCACCTGTATTCAAAGGAGCGGCAACCTCCCCCGTAAAAACGCCATCAGCAAAAGTCAGGGGAGTGCCAATCGCTTCCACATTCCCCGCTTTCTGGGCGAATTTTGCCAACACCGGTTCAATAACGCCGGTAACGATGAGTAAGCGACGGCCGTCTGCCTGCTGCGCCAAAAATTCATCTACCACTGCCTGTCGTCGCTGGGGCCACAACTCATTTTCCACTACAAATTCAGCCACCGTCTCCAATTCAGCCGCCGTGTACCCGGCAAAAAGCCTAAATAAATCCAACACCCACTGTTCCTTAAATGCCCACTCATCTTTAATCAGCCCCAAACGAAACTTGAGAACCGGCCACATGTATCGGTGTATAAATTGTTGGAACCGTCTTTTCTGCCCATTGACCTCCAAATAAGCCCGCATCCCCGACCAGGTTGCGCCCCCCGTTAAGGTTCCTTCTAAATCGGCGGCAATGATATCGGCCGTGTCAGACACCGGTCCCTGCAATAAATTTGGACATGGTTCAAAGTTGAAGTTTAGCACCTTTACAATTTAATAAGCGTGAGTAACTATACACCCTTCTTTCGCTTAAAATTTTTGAAGTTAAGCAAATTCATCCCCTGCATATGGGGGAAAGTGAACAGCAACATCCATATATGGATCGGTTTTTCAATGTCAGAAAATTCAACAATTACCAGATCGCAACATATGGGGGTG
>JAAEOP010000044.1 GCA_024223125.1 Chloroflexota bacterium | reverse complement strand
TAATTTGCATGGGGATGCTACGCAGATCATTCCCTTTATGAACTTAATTAACGGAATTTCTATCTTTTTATGGCTGGTTCTAAGAAGTCATTGCTTAAAGTTTGTCTGATAACTACTTGTTTGTTACTACTAATCCTGTTTGTGGGGTTGGCCGGTCACACATTGGCCCAACCTGATGAAGATACTGTCTGGCAGCCGCCGCAAAATTTATCGCAGTCAGGGGTGGCAACAGATCCGGTTTTTACGGTGGGCGTTACGGGGACAATGCATCTGCTGTGGCGAGATGCTTTTTCAGGATTTGTGTACAGTAGCGGCGACGGCCGTAACTGGGGGCCGCCTCAGTTTGTCCGCCTACCTTTTACCTCGCCGCCTTTCACCATTCCTCAGGACGGCCGTATTTTTGAAGGCATCCACACCCCATTCCTTTTGGCCGATAATAACAACGTCATTCATGGCTTTTGGTCGGATATTAACGGCAAGTTGCTGACTAGTCAGGTAGCAGCCAATGATTTTGCCTCTCAGGCTGGCTGGACAACGCCGATTCAGTTAGGCGAAGCGGCTACGGCTGTGCAGGCGCTTACCGATGATAGCGGCCGCATCCATCTGCTGTATGTGCGTCCGGTCCATTCAGAAGCTTTGCCCACCGGCATCTACTATCGCCGCTCAGACGATAGTGGATTTATTTGGACAGACCCCATTTTGTTATATCAGTCCGATTATATGCGCTCTATTCCCCGCGATCAGGTACGGTTACAAATAGATACCTTTGGCAATGAATTGGTAGCTGTCTGGGATAATCCGTTTTTAGATACAGTCTATACGACCCGCTCGGCCGACGCCGGCACAACCTGGACAGAATCCGTCCCCATAGACACCCGTCAGCTTGAAGACGACCCCCTGGCGCCCGGCCCGGCCAACAGCACTTTGGCCATTGTGGGAGATGATGTACATATTGCCTGGCGTGCCCAACATGGGGATGAAAACTGCGCCATCTATCATCAGGTGTCTAAAAATGGGGGACGTGACTGGAAACCGCGTCAAGTCGTATTGGAAAATGTCACCGCCTGTCCCACCGAAAATCTCTTATTTGTCAATGACAATAATCTGCTATTTTTGCTATCATTGGTAAATGGGGAAGGATTTATGCAAGCGTGGGATAGCAGCCAATGGAGTGAACCACAATTGCAGGAACCGCTGGTCAGTTTCACAGACCCCACCACTTTCCGCAATGTGGATTTTAGCTGTTTGCAAACGGCCGTTACCCGCGAAAACGATCTGCTAGCTCTGGGCTGCGGTGTCAGTCAGCCACAAGATATTCAAGAGATTTGGGCGATGACCCGGCCTCTGGGCAGTCTGGAAGATTGGGTAGATCAATTCCCGCCAACCCCCATTTGGAGCCTGCCAGAAACAATTGCCAATAGCCTGACGCGCGCAAAGTTTCCTCAACTGGTAGCTGATAATGACGGCCGTATCCATGCAATTTGGAGCGAATCAGACATACCTAGCGCCCTCAACACAATTACCCAACCGGCAAGCGGCATTGGCAATGCCATTTACTACGCCCGTCTTGAAGATGGCATATGGTCATCGCCTCGCTCCATGTTAACATCACCGATCGGCAAGACAGATCATCCTGCCATCACCACCAGCTCCGATGGACTTTTGTATGCTGTCTGGGGAAATGGTATTTCGGGCGATATCTACTTTAGCCGGGCAGTTGCCGAACGAGCTATTTCCTCTACAGAATGGCTCGATCCGCAACGATTGCCAGCGCCTCATTCCAATAGTTCTATCTGGCCAGATATAATGACTGATGAAGACGGAATTATCTATGTTGTCTATGCCAGCGTCATAAACGAAGGTCGGGGAATTTACTTGACTACATCTGAAGATAAAGGGGAAACTTGGTCAGAACCGATTTTTGTCTTTGATGGCAGCCAGGCAAACTGGCAGATAGTCGGCCAACCCCAAATAACAAAAACCAATGAGAATGATTTACATCTCCTATGGACAAAAAATACACAACCCTCAGATATCGAAACAACGGCCCTGGTTTATGCGCGTTCACTAGATAAGGGACAAACATGGACAGAATCAGAAATCGCAACAGAAGGTCAAATTATATGGCATAATATTGTAGGTGTTGGCGAGCGTAACTTACACAGAGCGTGGCAACTGTTAAACGACAACCAGGTCGAAACATGGCATCAACAATCAATAGATAATGGTATTACCTGGAGTATGCCGGTTCGAGTAAATACGTTTACAACCGAGGTTGGCCCAACAACCTTAGTCCTGGATAGAACCGGGGAAGTTCATATTTTTCAATTGTCTGGCAACGCCAACAACCAATTGCTTCTGGAAGAATGGCTATGGGATGGAAATCTTTGGCAATCAATTGAACAGGTGACAATGGCAGAAATGACGTTGGAAACAGATTCTCTGGCAGCCGCTGCTGTGCCTGACGGCCGTCTAGCCATTATCTACACTGGTCTAGTAAATGATTTAACCACCGATACGTTACAACAACAAATATATTATTCAGCTCGATTATGGGAAAATGCAGACGTTTCATTAACACCATTACCAACTTTAACGGCAACTCCACCGCCAACAGCAACCCCTTTAGCCACAGTTGAACCGTCGCCAACACCAGAATCCATCCTCCTTCCCCCTGATCCAAACTTAAGTACGGGTCTTCAAATTGGGCCATTAAATACGAACAGCCAAATAGGTGGATTAATAATAAGCGTTATTCCGGCTATAATAATCATAGGTATAGTTTTCATTATTAGTTGGCGCATTTTGATCCGATCTAGGTAAATTGGTAAGATCGCGTCCACATTGAAGAAAATGGGGAACCATTTTCAGCAGCATATTAGAATTTAGATTAACAGGTGGTAAAAATTAAAATGCTATCTCAGGACAGCGTTCGTGAAAAACAACAACCAATAACCTTGCAACAAGATACATCAGCGGCATCAACTGCAAAATATAATCAGCCGCTCGTTCACATCACACCTTCCCAGGGGTGGGTGTCTTTAAGATTGGGCGAGGTATGGGCATACCGAGAATTGCTTTATTTCTTTGTCTGGCGAGATATTAAAGTCCGTTATAAACAGACGATATTAGGCGTATCGTGGGCTATTCTACAACCTCTCTTAACGATGGTTGTTTTTAGCATATTCTTTGGGAGATTAGCCCAGGTCCCCTCAGATGGCCTCCCATACCCTCTTTTTAGCTATACAGCTTTGGTACCCTGGGCATTTTTTGCCACCGGGCTTACTATGTCGGCTAACACGCTTGTACAAAATTCCAATATGGTCAAGAAAATTTACTTTCCGCGCCTGACCATGCCTACAGCGGCCGTACTGGCTGGTCTGGTAGACTTTGTACTGGCCTTCGTTGTACTACTGATAATGATGGGCTATTATGGTTATCTCTCTAACATAGTCATCCAAAACATCATATGGTTGCCGTTCTTTTTACTGATGGCGCTGGTTACTTGTTTAGGTACAGGTTTATGGCTTTCGGCCATGAATGTGCAGTTTCGAGACGTGCGCTATATCATTCCATTCCTTATCCAGTTGTGGATGTTTGTCACCCCCATCGCTTATTCCAGCAGCCTGCTATCTGAACCGTGGCGCACATTGTACGGCATCAATCCCATGGCCGGTGTAGTAGAAGGATTTCGCTGGGCATTGTTGGGTACGGATACAGCGCCCGGCCCCATTGTCATTGTTTCGGCGGCCGTAGCCATCATCCTGCTTATAAGCGGCGCTTATTATTTTCGGCGAATGGAAAAAACATTTGCAGATGTGGTTTAAGGATTAGTTCGGTATGAGTGACATTGCAATACAGGTTAACGGATTAAGTAAGGAATATCACATTGGGCATGTTCAGAAAAAAAATGATACCATCGGCCAACAGATGGCAGACTTGGCAATAGCCCCATTTCGGCGAGCAGGTAAGCTGGTACGCGGCCAAGCCACAGGCGCGGCGGAGTTAGATACTTCGTTTTGGGCTTTGAATGATGTGTCATTTGAGATTAAGCGGGGTGAAGCGGTAGGGATTATCGGCCGTAATGGCGCCGGGAAAAGCACCCTGTTGAAGATTTTATCTCGTATTACAGAGCCAACACTAGGCGAAGCGCGAATATACGGCCGTGTCGGTTCCTTATTAGAAGTGGGTACCGGTTTTCATCCAGAGTTGACCGGGCGGGAAAACGTCTTTCTGAACGGGGCCATTCTGGGCATGACCAAAGTGGAAATTGAGCAACGCTTTGACGAGATCGTGGCCTTTGCCGAAATAGAGAAATTCATAGACACACCTGTAAAACATTATTCCAGCGGCATGTATGTGCGTCTGGCATTTTCTGTGGCTGCCCACCTCGAACCCGAGATTTTACTGGTAGATGAAGTTCTAGCCGTTGGCGATATCGCCTTTCAAAAAAAATGTTTAGGCAAGATGGATGATGTCGCTCATGAAGGACGGACAGTGCTTTTTGTAAGCCATAATATGTCACTCATGCAATCCTTCTGTCCGCGTGGAATCTTCTTGTGCAACGGAGCTATTCAAGAAGATGGCCTGATGAAGAATGCAGTGGATGCTTACCTAAAGACATTAGAACAATTAAAGACACTTGATCTGAGTGAACGCAAAGATAGAAATGGTAAAGGAGATATCAGGCTAATTGGATTAGATATTTATGCAAATGGAGGCACAGAAGCAACAACCCAAGTAATTTCTGGCCAACCAATTAGACTGGTTTTTCATTTAAATCAGTTAACGAGTGATGTTTCCTGTTTATTTGTTATATTCAACCATTTAGGACAACGTATCGCTATTTTTAAAAGCAATGTACCCAGCGATATAGATAAATATGACACTGACTTAGGTAATTCATTTGTTTGTGATATGGATGAATTGTTACTGATGCCCGGACGGTTTCGAGTCAATGTATTGATACGTGGGAATGGGGAACGTCAGGATTTTGTGGAAGCAGCCGCTTTTATTGATGTCCTACCCGGTCATTTGAACGGCCGTCCAATTAATTCCCAAACAAACTTCAATGTGATTCTTCCTCACCGGTGGATAGTTCCAATCAAGTAGTAGCGGATATGGTCAAAGAAATGATGGATCTAGTTAGGAAGCAAGCCCGAAATATTCCCAGTATATTTAAGAAACCAAGCAAAAGGTTAATTAATGAATGGAGACGGGACGTAAAATATCTCTTCCTTCTATCCCCACATCTTCATGACACATTTCTTTTTAGTTATGAGCAGTTTACAAACAACACAGAAGACACAATTCAGAATATCCTTAACTTTTTACCAGAGATCGGCTCTGTTAATATAGGAGCTAAATTTTCAGCCCATAACATAACTGGCGAGTCTATCCAAGGCGTTAAAAATCTCAACCAGCAAAAGATCAATAAGCTTTCACAAAGACAAATAAGGGAGATTAATGGAGTTCTTTGTCAACATGAGGATCTTCTTCAAAGATTTCAATATCAGCTAATAGATTGAGACTATTAAGGTGCCAATACGGTATGATGATAATTCGCCCATATATGACACCCGTCTATTCTACATAGTAGCACCACTCAAACAATAATAATATGAATGAACGAAAAAAAACACTTCTCGTGGGTTTAGATGCAGCTTGTTGGGCTTACATCAATCCCCTCCTCAACAAAACACGATTACCGGCGCTTAAAAAATTGATGGATGCTGGCGCATGGGGCACATTACAATCTACTATGCCCGCCTGGACGCCAACAGCCTGGTCAACACTCATAACCGGCAAAAATCCTGGCAAACACGGTATCTATGACATGACGACCCGTCAACCGGGCAGTTACCAAACAATCCCAACCAATGACAAGTTGCGGCACGGAACGCCATTTTGGCGACGGCTCAATGAAGCCGGATTGAAGGTCGGCCTCGTTAACATCCCCTTCACCTATCCTCCACAATCGCTTGAAGGTTTTTTAGTATGCGGATTTGGTACGCCTGGGTCCGCTCAAGATATTACCTATCCCGCCAATATTATGACCTGGATAAAATCTGAATTAGGCGTCTTTGAACCGGTAGTTGATCCCGACCTTTTGTTAAATGGTAAACCAGAACAGATATTTGAAGCCGAGCAAAAACTCCAGACTTCGCAAACGAACATTGCAGCTCAATTAGCGGACCAATACCAAGTGGATGTGCTAGTCATAAACTTGATGCTGCCGGATCATGCCAACCATAAGATGCCCAAGTTAGAACAGGTAGAACGCGCTATTTGCCAATCTGATGCCGATTTACAATATCTGATTGATGCGTTTGCGCCAGATAATGTTATGGTTATTTCCGATCATGGGTCTAGCCGGGTGAAAGGCAATTTCTTGTTGCAAGCATGGCTGCGAGATAATGGCTATTATGTACAGACCAAACGCCCGAAAACCGAACGAAAAACAGCCTTAAATTGGATTTTGTACCAGTGGTTACACATGATTCAAGGCAAGTCTGGCATCGTTGAAAAAGGTCTCAGACATTTGTATCTGGCTACGATCCCCCACTTGCCGGCCAACATAACCCAAAAATGGTGGGAAAAAGTTGACCAGGCAATCCCTTTTGCGCGTGAACATGTGGATTATACTAATCAACCTGACTTTGAGCGGACGAAAGTATTTCCGGGTACGATTCATTCGGGCTTGCTTTATTTGAATATGGCCGGGCGCGAACCAACAGGCGTCGTTTCTCCCCACGAGAAAGACCTGCTCATTACGGAACTGACAAATAAACTGGGTGCATTGTCTGATCCGGAAACGGGGCAGCTATTATTCCCTAATATTTACACGGCCGATCAAATCTACACTGGCGCGGCTACTCGTCTGGCGCCCGATTTGATTTTGGATACGTACCAAACGTCGTGGAATATTCAACTTTCCAGTCATGATGCGATTGTGGATCAGGCAAGAGAGCGGTATTTTGTGAGTGGACGGGATTACGGTTATCACAGCCGAGATGGCATTTATGTATTTTCTGGCCCGGCATTCCAATCCAACGGGAAGGCAAAACAGAGCGATCTGGTGGATATTCCGGCTACGCTGCTCTATTTGCATGGTGTACCGATTCCCGAGGATTATGACGGCCGTGTACTCACCCATTTATTCACAACAGAATTCCGAAATAAATCTAAACCCCTCTCTCAACCTGGAGACACCGAAACAGACATCGAAACAAAGAACCCTTACACTCAGCAAGAAGCAGATGAATTATTTGATCATTTGAGAGCGCTTGGATACGTAGAATAGAGTTTATATATGATTGACAAAGAAGTTCATTTCATTTCTCATCGCTTTGGGCATCATGCTTCTCATTCCGGCTATGATTCATTGACCCATTATATTGGTTCTGTTATCAGGGTACGGCCGTTATCACCTAAGATTATTCGTAATCGTATCATGTGGAAAATTGCCAATGGGGTTATTGGTTACGATCGGGCTTCCCTGGCAACAGAGATAAAAGCCAGCCGAAAGATATTAACCAGCAAACATTCTGTCTTCCATATTCTTTATGGAGAAAATACTTATCATTACTTGGGTCTTTTCAACAACTGGAGAAATAACCGACTAATCATGTCAGTCCACCTTCCAATCTGGCGGTATAAGGAAGCGGTACAAATAAATTGGCACATACGTCAACTATCAGCAATCATTTGTGTAGGGCGAACCCAAATGGCATATTTTTCCAAATTGCTTGATGAAGACAGGGTGTTCTTTGTCCCCCACGGCATTGACACAGATTATTTTACGCCACCTTCCTCGTTTGAAATTAGAGATCCTAATTTAGTGTTGTTTGTAGGCAGCCATTTACGAGACCTAGCCACTTTAAGAGGGGTTATTGAACTCGTTGCCTTTCAAAATCCAAAAGTCAAATTTGTTGTTGTTACTGCGCAAAGAAATTTTGAACTTGTCGGCATCCACCCGAACCTGACTTTACGAACCCAAATTCCCGAGGATGAACTCTTAAGACTATATCAGTCTGCAGCAGTATTGTTAATGCCGCTTCAAGATACAACCGCCAATAATGCCGTGTTAGAAGGGATAGCGTGCGGGACGCCAACCATCGTCACAGATGTCGGTTCTATTCGAGATTATGTTAATCCTGAGTGTGCAATACTAATACCGCCGCACAAATCTCAGGAAATGGCGCAGGCTGTGTTGGACCTGCTCCATGATTATTCGTATCAAAAAAAATTGTCTGAAAATGCCAGACAACAAGCGCTTCAATTTTCATGGCCTACAATATTGCCCCAATTGAAGTCCATTTATACCAAAATTGCCTGAGTGTAAGACAACTGCCAATTCTTTTTAGACATATTCAAGGAAACAGCGTGAAATTCCTTAAAATTACACTTCTTATTGTGATATTCACAATCCTTTTTCAGGTTTCTCATATTAAAGCTCAAGTGCAGGATGAATCCTGGTCACGGCCGTTTCGTTTATCCAGCGAAAAGGGGGAAGCATCCGAGGGATATATTACATCCGATCAATATGGATTTGTCCATGTCTTTTGGACTGAAACAGGATTTTCGGATCAGCGAACTTCTATCCAATATGCCCGCTTTGATGGCAATATTTGGTCAAATCCGGTTGATATATATGTGACCGCACCAGGTACATCTATACCCGTCAGAAACGCACTCTCACCCTTTGTTGACAGCGATGGTCAACTACACTTGGTTTGGACTGAAGGTAATTCAGGGCCAGTTTATTATGCAAGTGTCCCCGCTCATGATGCCTCATCGGCCCAAAATTGGTCATTGCCGCTCCGTATAGACATTCCAGCTTTTGAGCTGCAATTAAAGGTAGATTCTAAAGGCGTGTTACACCTCCTTTATATTCAATTTTTTGGACAAGATTTAGGCATTTACTATACACGTTCTGAAGACAGAGGAGAATCCTGGACATTGCCCGTCTGGCTTGATCCGGACATTCCAATCAATCAGTTTCCCGCGAGAGTACAACTCGTTATGGACGAGGCTGATGGGTTACATGCCGTTTGGTACTATAATAATGATCTAGGCGTGGCCACATGGGCCCGTTACACGCACTCATTAGACGGTGGTGAAAATTGGTCGCGGCCGTTGACTATCGATGATCTGGACGGCGGCATCAGTGTTTTACCGCAACCAATATTGGCTGTGCAAGATCAAAGTGTCCATATTGTTTGGGGCGGCGCAGGTTCATCATATAGAAATCACCTAATTTCTAACGACCGCGGTCAAACATGGTTGCCTCCCAATAGGATCTTTGGCGACTTGCATGGGGCGGCCGAACAGGACAGTATGGTAACGGATGCCGATGGCCGTATTCACTTTGCCGGTCAAATTCGTCCTCCAGCCGCTATTTACCATGCTTATTGGGATCAAGACGAATGGAAAGAATTATCATCCATTTATTTACTCAACCTAGAGACACATATACCAGCCCTGGGTGGTATTCATGCCCATGCAGTTCGTTTGGCCTTGCGTAATGGTAATCAACTTATAACCATATTTACAACTTCCCCCGGAGATCCGCAGCGTATTTTATATGCCATGCAACGGACGCCATATTCAATCCCGCCTGCGACATCTGCGCCAACGCCATCCCCAATAGAAGCGCCATCAAACCAACCCGAAACGTCTGACGCCGAATCAAACCAACAGGTCACAACACCAACGGCCGCAGGACAAGAGCCAACATTCGAGACATCATCCGAAGTTAACACCGCAACAACTGGCTCCGCCATTTGGATTGGCGTTCTACCCGCTTTTATTGTATTAGGGGGTATTCTCACAATTCGTTTCTTTTGGAGACGAAAACAAGGTCTTTTATAATGAATTCAAAGCAAGAGGTCATAAAATTGACCGTTCATTCTATGCGTATTTTATTTATCTCTAATTATTATCCTCCAGTTGAAATTGGAGGATGGGAACAGTTAACACGAGATGTCGCCTGCCTCTTCCAAGAACGGGGACATCAGGTCTCTGTTTTGACAAGTAATTATCGGGCAGACGAGATAGTGGAACCTGAAACAGCCATTCAACGAAAATTGTATTTAGAAAGTCCGGATCATACTCGCTACCACCTATCCAATAGCATCATGTGCCGCCGACGTGAAGGTCAAAACGGCCGTCTCTTAAAACAGACTGTACTTGATTTTACGCCTGACATTATTTTTATTAATGGTATGTGGAATTTGCCTGTTAGTGTGGCCCAGTATGCCGAATATTTATGTCCCGGCCGCGTTGTGTACTATATGGCCAGTGATTGGCCCACTGAGTTGGACGCTCATACAGCGCATTGGCAAGCGCCCCCTACCGCATCATGGAAACGGCCGTTAAAAAACAGCGCTGCCTGGTTCGTACAGCGCTTACTCGTGCCCGGCTCCTCTCGTAATCAACTTGCTTTTGACCATGTGCTTTGCGTCAGCGCATTCATGCAAAACCACATGGTTAACGAGGCCAAGATTCCCCGGCCACAAACACAAGTCATTCATAATGGCATCAATCCAAACATTTTCACCTTTCGAGAACTGAAGGCAGATTCAACTCCCTTGCGATTATTATATGCCGGTCAGATTGTAGAACATAAAGGGGTGCATACGGCCGTCGAAAGTCTGGGCATCTTACTGCAATCACAAGCATCCCTCCCTGTCACCCTTTCCGTCGTTGGCAGCGGGCCTCCAGAATATAGTGCAACCCTCAAGCAACGTGTAAGAGATCTGGGCTTGTCAGAGCATGTTCATTTTCCAGGCCGTGTGCCGCGTGAAAAGATGCCTGCAATTTTGGCCGACCACGATGTATTATTGTTGCCGTCACTTTGGGCAGAACCATTAGCCCGCGTCACCCAAGAAGCCATGGCTTGCGGCCTGGTTGTGATTGGAACCACAACAGGCGGAACGCCAGAGATCTTGATAGATGGTGAAAATGGCCTCACATTTGAAGCCAAAAACGCGCAAATGTTGGCCGCTAAAATCAATCAATTGGTTCAAGACTCCGCTTTACAAATCAAACTAGCGCAAGCAGCGCGGCAAACCATTGAAGAGAAATTTACGATGAACCGTATGGTTTCTGAAATCGAAAGTTGTTTTGACCGCATCCTCACTCAATCAAACGACGCCGCATGATAGAAAAAACAATGTTCAGCAATGAAATAACGCCAAATGAAATACCAGAACTAAATCGGGTATACAAAATACGCAAACAACTTGGTCAAGGGGGCGAAGGCAGCGTCTATTTAGTCAAAGATGATGCCAGCCAACAGGAACGTATATTGAAAATTTTTCATAAGCCGCTTCATCGTTCTCAAAAACAATGGGATTGGCTGCGCTTATACGCTAACAGCGTCACAGTCAGCGGCGATGGATTTTTCCCAATCACCTTGATACAAAACCCAGACCAAATGGTAGGCGTTACGTATCCATACACCCGGCTGCATGAACTGCACTGGCGCATCTATTTGAACTTCGAGCAGGTTGCTCAAGCATTATTTGGATCGTACTGCCGTATGCAAAGTCATCTTATGTCTTATCATGGAATGGGATTGATTGATGGCAATGTTGAAAATTTCATGCTGGCTGATGATGGTAATTTTCACTACATTGACTATGGCACTTGTATTATGCCGGTGAACCGGGAACAGCCCCCGTTAAGCGGCGCGTTTGGCTATAGCTTTTTTATGATGCTGTTGAGTATCTATCATATCAATATCAAATTTGAAGCGACTTATACAGACAATTATTCTTATACAAAACCGTGTGTTTATTCGCAGACCGCAAGCCTGGATCGGGTTGCTGCTCAACATCCCTGGATGGCAGAGATTGTGTCAGAGGTCCGGCAGCACAAAGCAACGATTTTTCTGGAGCCTGATTTTTATCAACAGCTAAGCGAACGTTTACCAAACCGGCTTGAGCGTCTACAGCAGATACTTTGGGCCAACTCCTTTTTCATGTCGGTGAAGAAAATACGTGATTGGGGAAGACGGCCGTAACTATCCTATGAAGATTTTATTTGTCACTGAATCATACGCGCCGGCCGGAGGCGCAGAAAGATATGTGCTTGAGCTTCAATCCCTCCTGGAAGCACAAGCCTACGAAAGCGCTGTCATTTATCATTCAACCCATCCTCGTATGCTGGCAACAAAAGGGAAACCCATTTATCACATTCCCTTAAACGAAAAATCATCTTCAACACGGCCGCGCATTACTGACATCATTCAAGCTGAAAAACCAACTTTAATCTATTTTCATACCGTCAATGATTCGTCTCTAGTAACTGAAGCCAGCCAACTGGCGCCAACCATCGCTTATGTGCATAATTTTCAACCGGTATGTCCGGCGCTGGCTAAATATTTTCGTATCGGAGACAACATTTGCACCAGACCTTTTGGCCTGGGCTGTTTACCGGCAATTTATTTACGTCGCTGCGCCCATGCCCGGCACCCACGCAGCGTATACCAAATAATGCAAAATACCAGGAATTTAATAATCACTTTCCGATCTTTTCAGCATGTGGTGGTTGCCAGTTCTTATATGCGCCAGCTGATGGTGCAGCAAGGTTTTGATCCGTACCATATTACCGTATTGCCACCCCATTTTGAAAAATCTCATCCCTTAAAACCACCGGAAATCAACCCGCCCATCGTTCTTTTTGTAGGTCGGGTAGAGATTGAAAAAGGGTTGCCTTATCTACTTCAGGCCATGACCCAGGTGCAAACTCCATTTCGCTTACTAATTGCGGGGGATGGCACGCGCCGTCCGGAATATGAAGCCCTGGCCCAGCAGTACCAGTTAGGCGAACGTGTGCAATTTTTGGGATGGCTGGATGAGCATAAACTTGGGGAAGCTTATACGAAAGCATCGCTGCTAGTTATGCCAGGTATATGGCCTGAGCCATTTGGTAAAGTCGGTATTGAGGCACTTTCTCGTGGTAGGCCTGTCGTCGCCTTCAATGGCGGTGGTATTTCAGACTGGCTTCAAGATGGATGGAATGGCTTTCTCGTTCCACCTAAAGATACCGAGAGTTTAGCTAGACGAATTGAAACTTTGTTAGACGATCCTGATCTAGCGACGCAATTGGGCGTCAACGGCCGTCAATTTGTACAAAAAACCTATACTACAGAACAACATCTGGAGAAATTTTTATCTATTTGTCAGCAAGTATTATCATCATAAAGTCTATGCGGTCTTAAATATGCAAATACTATTTATATCACGTTGGTTCCCGTATCCAGCAAATAATGGTTCTAAACTGCGAATCTTTAACCTTTTGCGCGGTCTGAGTAATTATCATGATATTACATTGGTGAGTTTCGCCGACCAACCTGATATTAATCCTAATGAACCTGAGCTTCTTAAGCTTTGCCGCAATGTACACATAGTTCCATTAAAGCAGTTTAATCCACATAGTTTCCGGGCACATCTGGGGTATCTCAGCATGAAACCACGTTCGGTTTTCGACACATTTTCGGGGGAGATGAAGAATTGTATTATAGAGACGCTGAAGACGAATCATTTCGATTTGGTTATTGCTTCAGAAGTTGACACGGCCGTTTACAGCAAACATTTCAAACATTTACCAGCCTTATTGGAAGACATAGAAATAGGTACATTATACGAAAATTACGCTCATGCCACTTCGCGTCCGGTTCGCTATCGTCATGGCCTGACCTGGTTAAAACACCGCCGGTATTTAACCTCCCAGCTCAAAAATTTTGATGTCTGCACCGTCGTTTCTGACCAGGAACGCAAATTATTCTCACAATATGTAAATTCAAAGCAGGCGATAGAAATCGTACCAAATTGTATAAACCTGGAAACCTACGAAAATGTACCCAGAAATCCAAAACCTAACACAATGATTTTCACCGGCTCTTTCACTTATTTACCCAACTACAAGGGAATGATCTGGTTTATTGAAAAAGTATTACCGCTCATCCAAGCTGAAACGCCAGATGCACAACTTATCATTACTGGTGATCATGCAAACCTACCTTTGCCGGCGGCAAAGAATGTAACCCTTACCGGTTTCGTTGATGATATACGAACCTATATCGGGTCGGCCTGGATAAGTCTGGTCCCTATTTGGAGCGGTGGCGGCACCCGTCTGAAAATTTTAGAAGCAATGGCCCTGCACACCCCTGTCGTAGCCACGGAAAAAGGCGCCGAAGGGTTAAATCTAAAAGATGGAGAACACATCCTCATCGCCAATAAACCGGCTGCATTTGCGGGAGCCGTTACGCGACTATTGCAAGACAAAACTCATCGTAACACAATCGCTGATAACGCTTTTCATCTCGTTTCAGAAACATATGACTGGACGGCCACAATAGCCCATTTTTTGACTATAGTAAAGCGTCTGACAAATGAAAAGCATAACATAACGAGTTAATCATGTTCAACTACAAACGTAACCTGATAATTCTAACGCTCCGGTCACACCGTATTTTGTTGCAGCGACTGTTTGTTATTTCCAGCGTACTAGCGCTGAGTGTAGCCGTTGTTTACCGGTTACCCTTACGCTATCAACAAGGGTTTCTACTGTTGCCTGTTTTAGTGGCCGGAATGTTAATCTTGATAGAATGGCCGCCTCTCGGTTTCATCATTCTCATTTTGGCCGCCATGCTGTTTAAGGAAGAGTTAATCGAAAACATCGGCTTGATTACGATGATTATTTCCGGGTTAGCAGCCTTGTGGGTATTTAAGATGATTGTCCTACATCGGAAAATCGAAATCATCCCTACGAGGACAATTGGGGCATTGGTAGCGATGGTGGTAACAGCCGTACTCGCTTTTATCGTCGGTCAGTTACCCTGGTTTCCTGTTACCCCAGCGCCAATAGACGCTCAGGTGGGCGGTGTCTTAATCTTCATTATTGTCACATTACTGTTTCTCCTGACAGCCCACCAAATTACAAACATT
>JAAEOP010000043.1 GCA_024223125.1 Chloroflexota bacterium | reverse complement strand
TTTTGTAAACTCAATAGTGTGTCTTCCATTTCTTTGGCCCCAGTTTCTGTCTTAAAGGTCAATACAACTAAATCACTCATTTTTTGTCTCCTTGTTTAAATTGATTAGATTGGTTTTTCTTGTTGATGAAAAAACCACATTTATTCGGCAGATTCTTCGTAACCATTCAGGTGCCCGACACTTCATTACCAAGTCTACTGGAGTAGCACACTCGTTTATAAGTGCCGGGCACCTTGGGGGAGTGAATGGTTACGATTCTTCTAGCGCATCCGCCACGTCTGCCATGGCGGCCGCATTTCCTAATTCGGCTGAACCGGCTGCTATTTCCGTAATGCCTTCGGTCGCCAGCTCTTTAGCCACATCTTGTAACTCCTCAGCAGCTGCTATTTCCACTATACCGGCCGCCATGTGGCCGGCCGCATCATCAGCTAATTCAGCGCTCTCTTCGGCCAATTCTTCGGCTACAGCAAGGCGTGTTAATCCTTCGGCCATTTCATTGACACCCAACGCCCCAATTTCAACACCGCTGGACTCAACGGCCGCAGCTAAAGTTTTCATTGCGGCCGCTTTGAAGATTTCGTCAACAGCCAGATCATGCAGTTCATCCTGTTTTTCATCCAGAAAAGCGGCTAATACCGGCATATCTAACTCAGCGACGACAGAAGCAACCGTTTCCAATTGCCCGGCAATGGCCGACATCGCCATGGCTGTGTCCAGGTCATCCTGACTCAACATGCTGACCAATGCGCTTTGTACTTCCAGGTCTTCGGAGGTCGTCAGCATGGCAACGCCTTCGGCAAGATCATCTACCCCAGCCTCGGCAATAGCTTCACTAAGAACGGCCGCACGCTCGGCCATCACTACTTCATCAACGCCATGTGTAAAATCGCTGGCGCCTGCGGCTAAAGTCTCACGACTAGCTGCGCCAACTGCTGCGGCCGCATCCAAATCATCTAGCCCTGCGGCTACATTTAAAATACCATCGGCCGTTTCCAATTCACTGGCAGCCTCAATCAGGTCTGCGGTTTCCTGCACTTCATTTCTATTTTCGTCACTCATGTGTTATCTCCCAAAAAAATTATGCTGGTTTATAGGTCAAGTAATTGCTTCTTCTTTGCTTCAAATTCCTCTTCAGAAACAATACCGGCGTCTTTCAACTCTGCCAGTTTCTTAAGTTCTTCGATGTAACTATCCTGTGCTGGCGCTGCGGCGGCTGGAGCGGCCGTTGGAGCCACCGGCAAGTCGTCGTCAATCGCTTCTGCGTCAATGGCGGCCATATCGGCATCCGTTATTTCTTCTTCTTGGATGTCCAATTCGTTCATGGCCGCTTCTAACTCCTGTTCAGAGAGTTGATCGGCTGGCCTGCCCGTGTGTTCTTCAATTTGGTCAACGCTTTTTTGTCCAAGTTTGTACGCCGCGCCACCGACCAACAGCATCGTTGCGCCGCCAACCAAAAAGCGTCTACGCCGATAGCGACGACGGCGTATCGGCCGTCTTCTACGCACTCTGCGGGTTGCTCTGCGTCTTCCTCTTCGTCTTCCTCTGCGTCTTCCTCGTCTTCGTCCCATGATTTTTTATCTCCTTTGTGATATTTGTTTACTTGAGTAAACATTTATAAATTAAATTGTCTGCCCTTTCAATTCGGGGGCAGATAGGTCTAAAGCGGCCAATCGCCTTGTATACCAATTTATGCCCGGCAATGCGCTGAACCCGTGTGCATAAATACTTAACAGTACGGTGAGAAAAACGGCCGTTTCTATTAATTCCTCTCCTGCAAAAGTGGCATGTTGTTCCAAAAATACCATCGCTAACACAACAGAAGCCAGCCCACGCGGACCAAACCAACCCATGAACAAAATTGTGGCGCGATTCAGTCCCATTCCCAACATACTAACCGCCACTGGAATCATGCGAACGGCCGTTAAACTCAACACCGCATATAAAATAAGCATGGGCGTAAAATGACGAAACTGCCCCGCCGCGATGATGCCAAAAAGGAAAAACACCGCTAAATTAAGCAATTGACCCGACGCATCACTGAACTCAAGCGCATGTTCTTGTGCGTTTTTATACGGTACGCGCACCATCAATCCCGCTACAAAAGCGGCGATGAAGCCGTTGCCGCCAACCATGTCAGCCAGCAGCCATGCCAAAATTGCCAGCGCGGGCAAACTTAATTGCGCCAATGTCGATGATATCCATTCTCGTTTTTTAGCCCAATTCACCAACCAGCCGCCTGCATACCCAATCGCCATCCCGACCAGTACACCAAAACCGACTTGTTCCCCTAGAAATTGTAAAAAACTGTTGTTTTGTAATGGGTTTTCAAATAGAGCCAATGCCATAAACAGCGTTAAAAAGGGGATGGATAACCCATCATTCAGCCCTGCTTCCACATTTAACGCCCGCCGAATGATGGATGGTACACGCTTATTTTCTACAATCGCTTGCCCCAATCCTGCATCGGTGGGGGCAAGAATGACGGCCAAAATGGCGGCCTCCCAAAATGATTCCAGTTCGGGCAGCAATAAGGCAGCTGTACCAGCGCCCAACAAAATGGTTAATGGTAAGGCAAATCCAAGCAGCCGAGTTGGTAAGGTTAATGCTTTTTCTACACTGCGGAGACCAACTTTAGACGCTTCTGTAAACAGGAGTAGTACCAACGCAATTTCAGCGACAAGCAACGCGGCTTCATGGGTGACAACCTGGATGCTCGGCTGTGGCAAAGCTGTTCCCAACACGATACCAACGGTTGTAAAAATAATTGGGCTGGTGAATATGCTCTCCTCTAACCGCTGGGCAAAGAGAGAGTATATAAATATCAGCAGTACGAAAAATCCAAGAATAAGCATCGTTTATATGACTCTTAAGATTACGCCGTCTTCCGTTTGCCCAATTCGCCGCCTATTGGCATTAAAATAAACAGCCCTGATAATTGCGCGATTGTGTTTAAGGTTTCTGTCATAGTTATCTCTACGCTTCTTGTGGGTATTCTGGTTTCCACTCGTCGCCAAACGCATCTTGCCAGATAGCGGCTTGCAACGGCGGATAATAGTAGGCCATCACCTGACCGCCATCCCACAAATTGTATTTAGGGTCAGAATTAGCGGCAAAAAAGGCGGCGATACGGCCGTTTAACCCTGCAATAAGTTCCGCATAAGCAGGATCGGAAGCGATGTTGTTGTCTTCGCCCGCATCTTTCGACAAATCATACAGTTCGTCTACAAATTTATATTTTTCACTGCCATCAAAATAAGTGAAGTATGCCCAGCGTTGTGTGCGAATTGCCCGCATCTCCTCTTGTTCATAGAAAACAGCATCAAAATCATCACGCAGCCGCTCCCCCTTCAACAAAGGAGACAAGCTTTTACCTGGTGACTCTTCGATTTTATTGTCTTCCAAACCAACATAATCCAGCAAAGTACGGAACCAATCTGTTTGCATCACCATCAAGTTTGATTCTTGCAAGGGGGTGATGTGGTTCGTGTGGCGGACAATCATCGGAATGTTAAAACATTGACGGTTGCCGACGGCGGGGAAGGCGTATGGAGCAACACCCCACACCCCATTACGCCCCATGCTGATGCCGTGATCGGCGGTAAAAATAATGATCGTGTCATCATCAAGCCCCAATTCTTGCAAGGCTGCCATCACCTGCCCCACACCATCATCCATATGGCTGATTTGGGCAAAGTAATGGCGTAACACAGTTAAATTATTTTGTGCGGTTAAATTGTCAGAGAAGTCGAATCCAGGTATGTTGGCGGCTGCCCAACGGAGAACGTAATCAATGTTGCGTTTGCTGACAGGTTCACGGGGCAATGAATCCATTGCTTTATCTTGGAATTGGTCGCTAAACGGCCGTTTTGGTTCCGTACGCATCGCAAAGCCATCACCATAGGGGGCATTATAGGAAAGGTACAAGAAGAAAGGATCATCTGCTTCGCTATTGTCATTTAAAAACTCAATCGCTTTATCTGTCCAAAAATCAGTAGCATGACCCTCATGATGATGCGTTTCACCATCTTCTACATAATGCATG
>JAAEOP010000042.1 GCA_024223125.1 Chloroflexota bacterium | reverse complement strand
TATTGATGCTTCGGCAATTATCGCAGTAATCGCGAACGAACCCGAAAAAGAGAGACTCATAGAAATTACACAAGGCGCAGATTTACTCGCCCCAGCGTCAATTCATTGGGAAATAGGGAATGCCTTTTCCGCAATGATAAAACGGGAACGCATAACGTTAGCACAGGCTCAAAACGCGATTGCCATTTACAAACAAATCCCAATTCGTTTTGTGGAAGTGGAATTGGAAGACACCCTGGAAATCGTTTCGACACACGGAATATATGCCTATGATGCGTACCTGATACGGTGCGCAATCAAATACAAGTCGGCATTGATAACATTGGATCGGAAACTTGCTCAGGTGGCGCAAGCAATGCATGTATCCGTAGCAGAGGTAGACTGATGAACGTATACACATATTCAGAAGCGCGACAAAACTTAGCCTCACTATTAGACCAGGCTGCGAGAGAAGGGGAGGTCAGGATACGGCGAAAAGATGGTCAAGTATTCGTGCTTAAAGTCCAACCAAAGACGAAATCGCCATTAGAAGTCGAAGGGATAGATTTAGGAATATCGACGCAAGAGATATTAGAATTCATTGACGAAGGGCGAAAATCTTTTGATTAGCCAATATTCAATCTTCGGGACACAGACTTCCGAAGTCTCCGCAAAGCCGTTGCTATTGGGCATCCTGCCCATAAGACTTCGGAAGTCTCCTCAACTTTTTGAGAAGTTATCCATGGCGCATACGCCGCCACAAGGGACAAAAACCCTGGGAACTCGGATGAATTCATGGGAGCTCAAGAAGCCCCGATGAGTTCCCGCTGTTCCCCTAAGTTTCTATTTATAGGGCAGATACGATCTTCGACTCAAAAACCCACGCTGCAACCTTCAACCTTCCCCCTGCAACCAATCCTCCCCCATCACAACAACGCCAGCGCCACCCCCACCATAGCCGACAAAATACTGATAAACAAGAAGCGGTAAACAATTTGCTGCTCGCTCCAGCCCATGAGTTCAAACGTGTGGTGAATAGGGCACATCAAAAAGATGCGCCGCCGCTCGCCGTATTTGCGCTCCGAATACCAGAAAAACGCCAACTGAATAATATCGGTTATCACCTCGAACACCAGCATGAACCCGATAACCGGCAGCAGCAGCCACTGCCCCGTCATCAGCGCGACGACAGCCAGCGTCGCGCCCACCGCCAG
>JAAEOP010000041.1 GCA_024223125.1 Chloroflexota bacterium | reverse complement strand
CATCTCATATCCCATCAGCAAACCAGCTTCCAAATTAGTGGAGCCTTCTGTTTGCAGGGAGTAGATGCCGCCTAAGATTGTTTCCCGGTCGGAGCCGGGGGTGGGCGGGACAACGGTGCGGGCGCTGGTTCCGTAAACGACAATGGAAACGGTGTCGTCGGGGCGCATCCGGTCTACCAATAAGGCCAAGGATTCTTTGACCAGACCGAGCCGGTTTTCCTGCCCCATGGAGCCGGAGACATCAATGACAAAAACGAGGTTGGCCGACGGCCGTTCTACTTCGGGAATATCGTACCCCTGTACGCCAATGCGTAAGAAATAAGTACCGTCATTGTGGAATGGTGAAGGCGCGCCATCGGCATAGACAGCAAAGCCTACATCGGGCGGATTGTCATACCCCTGGTCAAAGGAATTGACAAACTCTTCTACGCGCACGGATTCTGGCGGCGGTTGGATGCCATCCTGTAAATACCGTTTGGCAATGTTGTAAGAGCCGGTATCTACGTCTAATGAGAAGGTAGATAAACTATCGGCGCTGGTTTCAATATAGGGGTTGACGCCATACTGTTCAAAAAACATGGCTGACGGCCGTGTCCCCTGCGGCGTAGCAGTGGGTACAGAAACAATCGTCTCTTCACCAGATTGGGAGATGGGCGGCGCGCTGGTAGCCATGGGTTGTGGCGCAGCGGCGCCAACTTCGGCCGCCGAATCTTCATCCGCAACGATGCCTTCCATTGGTGGCGCTTCTACTTCTACAATAACTGTTTCAACAACAGTTTCTGTAACGATACGAGTCACTTCAACCGTCTCGCCCTCAGCGATAGGAGCACTTTCCTCGTTCGTATAATCGGCGGTTGTTTCCGACGTATTATAATCAGCGGGTTTCTGGGTTTCTACTAGTGTTTCGGGGTTGCCTGCACAGGCAACAAAAATAAGGGACATAACGATTAGAATAAGGGTGACTTGGGTTCTGCGTTTCATGATTTACTCTCCTGTGAGTTCCTTTTAATGTGAGTCATTATCTATTTAAAAATGGGCTAGCCAGTGTTTGTTATTGATAGAACGACGGCCGTGTTCATTTGGTTCCCATTATTTAGGTAACCATTCACTCTCCCAAGGTGCCCGGCACTTATAAACGAGTGTGCTACTCCAGTAGACTTGGTAATGAAATGCCGGGCACCTGAATGGTTACTTATTTAGGAATGGGAATTTATTTAATCCCCAAACTTTAATCTGTCATACCCGCAAAGGCGGGTATCCACTCCTCAGAAAAGATGGATTCCTGCCTTCGCAGGAATAACAACTTTCGGGT
>JAAEOP010000040.1 GCA_024223125.1 Chloroflexota bacterium | reverse complement strand
TGAACGTTGGCCTGACGGAAAGCTCACTCACTCAAGTGAAAATCCCGCCCGACGCGCCAAATGCGCTGACCGCTTATGCCCTAGCCGACAATGGTTTCTTGTTTGTCACTGTAGACGGCGGCGCAAGCTGGAACCTACACAGTACAGCGCCAGAAGGGTTTGATCGGCGAAATCTGGCGCTAGCGGCCGATTTTACCGTTTCCCCAACCATGTACATCGCTGCCGAGCATTGGAGTTGGGGTATTTATGGCGACAACCCCGGCGTCTTCAAATCTACCGACGGCGGCATAACCTGGACGCAAATGAACAACGGCTTGAGCGACGACCATGTACGGTATGTGGCCGTTTCGCCGGACATGGCAGAAAAGGATACGCTCTTTGCCCTGACCCATAGCGGGTTGGAAAAATCAACAGACGGTGGAGCTAACTGGACGGCCGTAACCACCATCCCCGACGCCAACGAACTCAGCGGCATCGTCCTTTCCCCCAACTACGCCAGCGACCAGACCGTTTTTGTGACGGCTCACACTGGCCGCGTTTACATTTCTAACGACGGCGGCAGCAGTTGGACAGGTGTAGATTCTTTGCGCGGCGACCCCCGGTACCCTGCCTTCTCGCCCGACTTTGCCAGCGATAACACCCTTTGCCACGGCGGCGGCTGGAACGACTGGTTCTACTGCTCTAATGATAGCGGCGCTACCTGGTGGGAGTCTTCCACTGGACTTCCCGGCCATCTGCGTGATGAAGGAACCGGTATCCTCTTCTCGCCCAATTTTAGCGGCGACACTACCGTTTTCGTTGCCAGCATAGGCGGGATGGCTCGTTCATTGGACAGCGGGGCTACCTGGGAAACGCTGCGTGACTTAAACAACATCGGTAATGGAGATGGCGTCCAAATCAACAATGGCGCCAGTCACAATCATATTCTGGATAATATCATCGGCAATAACTTTCAGGGAGTTTCCATTCACGATACAGACACGGCCTACAACATAGTCGCCGGCAACCTGATTGGCACAGATGCGGCTGGCGCAGCTCCCTTGTCCAATGCCAGTCATGGCATCGGCCTGAGCGACGGCCATGATAATCTGATTGGCGGGCCGGGAGCGGGAGATGGCAACCTGGTTAGCGGCAATATGGAATTTGGCATCGGTATGTGGAATACAGCCACCGTTTCCAATACCATCCAGGGCAACATCATAGGCACAGACGCCAGCGGTTCTTATGCTATCAGCAATCGCGATGCTGGCATTCATCTGAATGGCCCCAACCACAATTATATTCTGGATAATCTAGTAAGCGGTAATGGGCAGAATGGTATTGATTTGTGCTGCACGGGCACAGAATACAATGTGATTAGCGGTAATTTTGTGGGTACGGATGCCAGCGGCACGGCCGTTATCCCCAACCGGCATACAGGCGTCAGTCTTGGTAGTGGCTCATCCTACAACCTCATCGGCGGGTCAACGGCCGCAGAGCGCAACCTTATTTCCGGCAACGGCGACAACGGCGTTGGGATTGGTAACAGCGACACGATGAGCAACACCGTTAGCGGTAACTACATCGGCACGGATGTCACCGGAACCGGCATGTTGGGTAACGGACAGAATAGCGATGGCATCCATATTCACAACGGCGCTGCTTACAATATTATTGGCGGCGCGACAGCCGCTGAAGGCAATCTCATTTCCGGCAACTATCGGGTCGGCGTCAGCATTAACGGTGAAGACAACGGCACAAACCGGAATGTAGTGCAAAACAATTACATTGGCACGGATGCCAGCGGTATGAATGCGTTGGGCAATGGCGTAGGCGAGCAATATACGGCCGTCGAGCTGTACTACACCGACAATAATCTCATCAAAGATAATCTCATCTCCGGCAACAACAGTAACGGTATTTATATCCAGGGCGACACTGCCTTCGGAAATTTGATTGAAGGCAATCTCATCGGCACCGACGCCACTGGTACCCAGCCATTGTTTAGGTTGGATGTGGAGGAATCAGAGGAAAGTGAAGCCAACCAGTCGGCCCGTTGTACGCCAATGGAAACAGCGCCAGAAGGGTTTGACGAGCGACTGCTGGAAGATAGAAAATGCACGGCCGCAGCTAACCCCCAAACTGAAACAGACATCACTGTACTCACATCCAACAACGGCGCGGGTATTGTGCTGGAACATGGCTCTCACTTAAACACAATTGGCCTGAGCAACATTATCGCCTTCAACAACGACCACGGCGTCATCGTAGACGGCTTCAACACCCTCAGCAACACGATCAGCCAGAACAGCATCTTCCACAACAACGGCATTGGCATCAACCTGAGAAATGGCGGTAATAGCCAACTGGCCGCGCCTAGCGTTATGGGCATTAACCTGGCCACCGGTGTTGTTACCGGAACTGCCTGCGCCAACTGCACCGTGGAAGTATTCTCCGACGACGCTGACGAAGGGCGCATCTTTGAAGGGACGACGACAGCCAACGGCGCGGGTGATTTTGCCTTCAACAAAGGGTCCGCTCTTGCCGGCCCCAACATCACCGCCACCGCTACCGACGCGGCCGGAAACACATCCCCCTTCTCCGCCCTCTTTGAAATATTGTGGGTCAATCTAGGCTTAGACCACACCCAATGGGCATTACAGCGACTAGGGTTGAGCTACACGCCGGTTGATGTAACCGACATCGGCACAGTCACTTTGTCTGATTATGACGTTATCCTAGTTGGCTCTACGGCCGATTGGGTTCCCGACGACGTTTACCAGCCATTACTCAATCATAAGAGCGCGATTGATGCCTATGTACAGGGTGGCGGCACGTTGGTGGCGTTGAGCAATGGCGGCGATTGGAACCAATATGCCACCTCGCTCGATTGGTCGTGGGTTCCGGTTGATCTGACCTGGTACGGGCAGACGCGGCGGACGCATATCCTCACGCCCACGCACCCACTGGCCGAAGGGTTGACCGACACCGACTTCTTCTATTGGTGGGGAGCGCATGGCGAGGCGTTTACCAGTTGGAACTGGCCTGGCGCTGAATCGGTAGTGTGGGCTTCGGCCGACGGTCGTTCCGCACTTCTAGCCGGTTCATATGGCGCTGGCCAGATGATCCTCAGCGGCATGTTCCCCGATGTGGATGACCAGGGGGACACTACCCTGAACGCAATGCTGCATTGGGCCACCGGCCATTGGCCCGATCACTCGCCATTAGTGACACGCGCCACCCCCGACCCAGACGGTTTGGGAGCCACAAACACCCGGCTGCGGCTGCGCTTTGACCAGTTACTTGACCCGGCTACTGTTACACCCGGCGTTCTGACGGTTGTGGCCGATTCTGGTACTGTCGTCGGCTCGTTCACCTATCTGCCAGACATCTCTGAAATCTTCTTCACCCCGGCCGCACCCTTGACGCCCGGCGAAATGGTGACGGCAACACTGTCTGCGGCCGTGACCGATTGGCAGGGTAATCCCTTAGATGGTGACGGCGACGGCACAGGCGGCGATGATTTCACCTGGCGCTTTGTCGTCAACTCAGGCGCCGTCCTCATGGTAGACAATTCGGCCAACGACGGCTCCGGCACTTTGCGCGAAGCGATGCAACTATCACTGCCGGGCGATACGATTCGGTTTGACGCGGCCGTGTTCCCTCCAGCCACACCCACAACTATCTCCCTTGACTGGAACCTGGATGATATGACGGCCGGTTACGTAACCATTGACGCCGCCAACACGGGCGTCGTTCTGGACGCCGATAATGCGGACTGGGTAGGCTTATCCATCCGCTCTGATGGCAATGTTGTGCAAGGATTAACCATCATCAACGGTCGTGGTAACAATATCTACATCGGCGATGGGGCGGCCTACAACCTCATCGGCGGCAACCGAAACAGCGGCGCTGGCCCCAATGGAGAGGGGAACACGATTAGCTATGGCCATGAGTGGGGCATCTTTGTCCAGGGTGGCGGAACCATCAGCAACACCTTCCTGGGCAACCATGTCGGCGTAGATCCCACGGGCACGGCCGCCTGGCCTAATGGCCTCGACTGGGGCGCATCTGGTCTCTTCATTGAGCAAGGGGCAGATTACACCGTCATTGGCAGCAATGTACCCGGTGAGCGTAACGTCCTCAGCGGCAACAATGGAGATGGGCTGGACATCAATGAAAGCTACTATGTCACCGTCCTCAACAACTATCTGGGCACGGATGCCAGCGGCATGAACCCTGTACCCAACAACCAGTGCGGTCTTGATTTGCAGGCCGGTTCTCGCTATGTCTATCTGGAAGACAACCTGTTCAGCGGCAACAATTCTTGTGGCGCTCAGGTTGATGATCCCGGAACCGACTATAACGAGTTTGTCAACAACCAGTTCGGTCTGGATGCGGCCGGCACAACGCCGCTTCCAAATCATCGTTACGGCCTGTACGTTCTTGACTTTGTAGAGCAAACACTCATTACGGGCAATACCTTTGCTAATGATCTATTGGGCATAAATATCTTTGGCTCTAGCCGCAATACAGTGGTGGACAACTACATTGGTACTGATGCCAGCGGCACGGCCGTGTTCGGGCACAGTATGGCCGGTATATGGGTAGACACCTGGGACTTTGGGAGTGTCCCCTGGGTAGCTGAAGAAAATCTCATCGCTCAAAACGTCATCGCCCACAATGGCGCTGGCGTGGTAATGGCTGATTATGGCTTTGGCATGGTGTTTAGCAATACGCTTACCGAAAACAGCATTTATGCCAATGGTGGCCTGGATTGGAACGGCATCTTATATGAAGAAGGCATCGCCTTGTTCGATGACGCCAATGCCCACATTCTACCGCCGGTTGTCAACAATTCTAACTCCGGTGCGGGCACGGCCGACGGCACAGCCTGCCCCAACTGCATCGTGGAAATCTTCTCCGACAATGATGATGAAGGGAAGTGGTATGAGGGCACAGTGACGGCTAATGGCAGCGGTAACTGGAGCTTCAACAAAGGCAGCGCCTTTAGCGGCGCGAATGTACAAGCTACAGCCACGGACGCGGCCGGTAACACAAGCGAATTTAGCAGCGGCCCACCGCAGATCAGCCATGTAGACCCGGTAGATGCAGTGCCTGGCATGAACGATCTCGGCGTGAACATCTTTGG
>JAAEOP010000039.1 GCA_024223125.1 Chloroflexota bacterium | reverse complement strand
GTGTGAAATCAAGGTGCGGATGGAGTTAAATACGGCCCGAAGACATGCCAGCGCCATCCTGGCATTCCTGCAAGCCTGGGATGTGCTGCGGATGTCGCAACATAAAGAGACGGTGTCTGGTTTTCCATCATACTCGCTGGCTACATATGGTACCGGTGTTAAGAAGAAGGCAAATGGGCAAAGCGAGACGAAGCCAGCAACAACGACCGTACCGCCAATAAATGGCGTCAAGCCCAATAGAACCGTCGCACCACATCTGTCCCCGGACAAGGATGATGCCTTGCCGTCGGCCGTGGCCATAGCCGATAAGGTGTTCCGACCGCTGGCGTATCAGGACAAAACATTGGTAGACATGGAGAACGCAGTTGAAGTAGAAACCTTTCAGATATTCCAGACAGCATACAAACGGGAGCCGAAAAACCGGATTGAACTGAAGCAATTCTATGAAAAGGGAACCTAAAGTAAGCATGCATCGCCTATACCCAATTTGGGTGAAGTGGTTTATGCTATAGAGACGGTCGTGCTTGACGGCCGAGTCAGTTTCAACAATAAGGCTTTACCCTATGAGCAATCAGGAAGTGGCAGATAGCGCATACTTGTTTGAGCTACAAAAATTGTTAGCAACTCACTATGATTTGCAGGAACTGCGTACGCTGGCGCTGCATCTCAACCTTGATCTGGAAGATGTCCGCGGTGAACGTAAATCAGATAAGGCCCGTGAATTAACTTTGCTGTTAGCCCGACAAAACCGGCTGCTGGAACTGCTGGCCGCTTTGCAGAAAGAACGTCCTCACGTAAACTGGCCTCCCATCCCTGACATAATCAGCTTGCCCTCTATCAGCTTCCAAAGTATAGGGAATGCGCGGAACAGGATCTGGGCCGGGGCCATCCTTATCAGGCTTCACATTTTGTTTTATATTATCGTTCATTTTGACACCTCCGTTTATTTACCTAACTCAATCGTGACCAAACTATAATAAATAATCGTTGATGTTCCGTTGATTTTTTACGAGGTGAGGAAACAATCAAGGCGTCGGGCTAACTGCCCTCAAGCAATCGGATAATGGAGCCATCGCAGCGGATACATTGGCCACGCAAAATCAAATCTCCCCGCTCAATGTTCCCCTTGAAATTGACGAGGGTTGTGTTTTCCCGGCAATGTTTGCACCAGGTAGCCCCGATAATTTTAACCTGAATATGTCCGGGGATACTGTCCCAGAACCGTTGTCCTTGCGGCGTGAAGGTTTGGGTGGAGGTCAAGGGAACGGCCACTAACTCCCCTTGCCAATAGACGCCTTTGTGGAACTGCCGCGTGACTTTATCCAGATCGAATTGTTCGGGGTCAAATGCGCCGCCTACCCACTCCAGGTAACTGGCATGTTCTGGATGTTGTCGGTTTTGAATGGCATTGAGGAAGTTTTCGTATCCCCATACGCCGCCACAATCTTCAGGGGGGCAGGCGCGTTCTCCTGTCAGGCAGCGAGGGTACACGGCCGTCTCCTCCACTGGCAATATCTTCTCCAAAACCAACTCATGCTTCCAACCATCGCCAAAGTCATACTCATAGACAAACGTTGTGTCTGCATACGGCACGTATATGTTGAGCCGGGCGGCATTATCCGGGATGCCCGGTTCACCCCATTCGGCCAATGTGTCCTCGTCAGTAATGGTCAGCGAGTCAACTTGAAATAAGTGCAAATGATATGCTTGCCAGCCCATCACCACCTGCAGGGTCTCGTGCAGGTCACGAAAGGAAATGTCACTGCGTACCTGGAAACGTCGCCAGATGGGCGGCTGGATTTCTTTAAGTGTTACTTTTAGTTGATAAATCATATCGTTCTCCGAGAGTGCAGGCATTTTGCTGGCGCTGGTTCGACCAGGATGGTCACATTCCCAGGATTTATAAATATTCTACCAGGGGGGCTTGCGGCGAAGGCAAGCCTAATTGTTCCATCATCATGGGTACAAACAATACTTCGTCTTCTGATGGCAGAATGACGCGCGTCAGCAAGCTGGACAATGTTAAGTCGAAATATTGAACCGTCTCTTTATGTTCGCGCAAATCATGAATGAACCACTCCACCCGGTCCTGTTGCCCTTTATTAGATAGCGTTAGTTCTTCATCCTGCCCTAACCCGGACAGTTGGTCGAAACATGTTTGCAACCATAATGTATGTTGCAAATCAGGCGGGAAAATGTCAAAGGGCGATTTTACGCCATCCGGTAGCGACAACTGTTGTCCATATTCGCTGATTGCGTCGGCTAATCTGGGCCAGCCTTCATTGCCGTATATGCCGTACATGATTTCGGAAGTATGGTAGGGATGTTTGACCATTCGTGGAGCCAGTTTGCTGGCAATTGCATACCAGGGTTCTTTGGGGCGCGGAATCTCATTGATGTACAGGATGCGTTCGTCTAAATCGTCGCCAAAATAGAGTAGTTCATCTAATGCGGACTGCTGTTTTTTGGTTAGGGGCAACCCTTGTTCTTGGCTAATGATCGCTTCCCACCGCAAGAAGTCGCCTGATTCGAGTTCGTAAATAAAATCTTCCAAAATCCATTCAAGATCCCCTGGTTCATCCAGGCTTCTGTATGTGAATAAATCATTGGTAGGAATACCTGGTTCAATGGGCCAGGCGGTTAAAAGCGGCCGTTTTGGCCGTGATGGCTTGATTTTTCTTTGCTTGCGGTGTTTTTTGCTCAAAATTTGTCCTCTCACTCTATTCATTCTTGTTTCAATTGTATCAACGAATTAAATTCAGTGAACGTCCAATTGTGCGAATATTGTCTCCAGGCTGGCAGCGCTGCTATTCTTTCTGGCCAAGCCTGCCTTGAGTATAACCGAAGGGACGGCATTTCTCCCAAATCTTCATCCCACAAAGGCATCGCGCTGACGAATGGAGTGAGTTGTTCGGCCGTAAACTGGATAAATCGCCGTGCCTGTCTGTCGGTAAAGCGTCGGTGGTCAAGTGGACACCCTGCCTCCCAACCAGCATGGCTGTCCTCAATAGGGTCGTTACGATAGGTCAGATGGATGACAGCGTTGGCTTAAGTTCGGTAAGGTTGGCAAGTGACAGCTAGGGGGTCGTAATGGCTAGACCTATAGCTGCTTTTGACTCGCCAAAAGTAACAAAAGCAAGGCTCCCCATCTCATTTCCCGTTGAGGTTGTGGGAGTATACATGTTTTTTTGTCCCTGGTGGTGATATTTTTGACGGCCGTTTGGTGACATTTTAACTTGTCAAAAACATGTTGGTAAGTTTCAATCGCGGATGGCGATTCTTGGGGGATCATACCAAGAGGGCAAAAAGAGGGCAAGATGATACTTAAGTTTCAATCGCGGATGGCGATTCTTGGGGGGTCATACTTTTGCTTGCCTGTTATCAGCCGCTTGAAATCGCTTGTTTCAATCGCGGATGGCGATTCTTGGGGGGTCATACCCATACACAAGGAATGACGGAGGGAGCAAAGAGGGTTTCAATCGCGGATGGCGATTCTTGGGGGGTCATACTAAACAGGCAGGCGCCATCAATAACCGCCAGCTACAGTTTCAATCGCGGATGGCGATTCTTGGGGGGTCATACGTACCAGATATTGCCAATGTCATCATCAGAAATTTGGTTTCAATCGCGGATGGCGATTCTTGGGGGGTC